>JADGCH010000129.1 GCA_015229115.1 Magnetococcales bacterium | reverse complement strand
AAATTAGGTATTCGTATTACTGATATTGTCTCTCTCAAGGATCGGTTGGAGAGCTTGCGTTGATTAATCTATGGGATCGTTGACATTTCTATTTTCTTTAGTTTCAGCCATTGCTTTGGCGGATGATTCTGCTATAGTGATTTCTGACCCTCCGATGGATCTGATAACATCAGCCGTACGGGTAGTTGGATTTTTATTGCTGTTTCTAATTGTTGCGGCAGTGGCTGTGCGTATTGGCAGACGTTGGAATGTCTGTTCTGGTAAAATGGATACTGTCTCGATACGTGTTCTGGGAGGACATAATTTTACTCCAGGAGTTGGTGTTCGAGTCATTCAGATTGGCGATCGATCCTGGCTGATCGGAATTACTCGTGAACATGTATCAATGTTGACTGAAATTACAGAATGCACACCCAGTCGCATTGAGGAATCTTCTCAGTGACGATCAAAAAATACCGGATTTTTTCTATTGTTCTGCTCATGATGTTGCTATTTATGGCCATGTCCCAAGAAGTATGGTCAGCAGACAGTGCTGCGACCAAAGCATCTGGATTATCATCGTTATTGGGTAATTCAGAGCAGATGAGTGTGACATTGCAGATTATAGCACTAATGACATTGTTGTCATTGGCACCAGCACTGCTGATCATGTTAACGTCGTTTACCCGTGTGGTGGTGGTACTTTCTTTTGTACGTCAAGCAATAGGTTTGCAGGGGCAACCACCAAATCAAGTTATTATTTCATTGGCTTTATTTATCACTTTTTTTGTCATGGGGCCAGTGTTTGACCAAATTTATACGACATCGGTCAGACCTTACCTTGATAAACAGGTGAATGAATCCCAGGCATTTGAACGAGCTTTGGTTCCTTTGCGTGGTTTTATGTTGCGTCAGACACGCGAAAATGATCTGGCCCTATTTGTCCGTATTTCCGGTATGCAAAAAGCACAAAAGCCGGATGATGTACCAACAAGATTATTAATTCCTGCCTTTATGATTTCTGAGCTTAAAACAGCTTTTCAAATTGGATTTCTCATCTATCTTCCCTTTCTGATTGTTGACATGGTCGTAGCCAGTTTAGTCATGTCTATGGGTATGATGATGTTGCCACCATTGGTCATTTCCATGCCTGTCAAACTGATTCTGTTTGTGCTGGTAGATGGCTGGAGTTTAGTGACTGGTTCCCTGGTTCAATCATTTAAATAGCATGTCTATTCCATTTGCCGGTATTGAATCGGTTGCATTGCAAGATGCTTCGGTGGTAATTCTGCCTATTCCTTATGGAGCAACTCTTTCTTATATGACTGGTGCCGCTCAGGGTCCCATGGCACTCCTCATGGCTTCCATGCAGATAGAAACATTTGACGAAGAGTTACAACAGGATATAGCCCATATTGGTCTACATACACTGCCACCAGTGGATATTGACTTATCGTGTCCTGAGGCTATGCATCGCGCTATTCACGATCAGGCTTTGGTATATGGAAACCAGGGCTGTTGTTTAATAGCCATCGGCGGAGAACATTCGATTACTTCCGGTTTAGTGAAAGCCAGGCAGACACTTACCGCAGAGCCATTTTCCCTGCTTCAGATTGATGCCCATGCCGATTTACGCGCCAGTTATCAGGGTACACGTTGGTCCCATGCCTGTGTCATGCGTCGTATTTTTGACTATGACATTCCTTGTGTGCGGGTCGGTATCCGTTCCCTCAGTGCTGCAGAATGGCTATTTATTCACGAACAACAGCTCATCTCCACCTTCTTTTGGGCACATGATATTGTACCGGCAGCCAAACAAGGCAATCATGACTGGATGGACCGATTAATTGAGATGTTGCTGCCATCGGTTTATATTACCATTGACATGGATGGTTTTGATCCATCCGTAGTACCAGCAGTTGGCACTCCTGAGCCTGGAGGGCTTGATTATTATACTGTATTGCGATTGTTGCGTTTAGTCTATAGCAAATGCACTGTTATCGGATGTGATATCAACGAACTCTCTCCCATACCAGGTCAACCAGCCAGTGATTTTCTGGCAGCAAAGCTGGTATATAAAATGATCAGTTATCGCCATCATTTATCTCATGGATAAAAATGCTGATGTATCTGTGTTAACCTGCCGATAAACAAGATAGGGGTTAACAGAAATATCGGAGGTGTGACATGATCAATTCATTGCAAAATGTCAGTGCTTTCGGCGTGTCGGATGTATTGCGAGAACAGGCTGCCATGCAGCGTGTGGTTCATGAGCTGGCGACAGCTGATGGCGAGGAATTGGAACAATGCCACGTACCACGTATTGATGTAGCGATCAGCATGGATTTGGTACAGCACAGCACCCGTAAAATACCAAGGAAACAACCTCATAAAACAAAAAAGCAGGCCAGTACTGATTTATCCAGACCTCCAACAGATAATTTAGGAGGATACCATATCAATCAATATGTCTGACCAACTTTCTTCCCAATTAACAGGACCAGCCATTTTTATCATGGGGCCGACTGCATCTGGCAAGTCGGCCTTAGCCTTGACTCTAGCGCAGCATTTTCCTCTGGAAATCGTCAATGCCGATGCCATGCAAGTATACCGTGGGTTAGATATCGGTACCGCTAAACCAACACCAGTAGAACAGGCTTCCGTTTTACATCACCTGTTGGATTTGGTTACACCAGACCAGCATTTTTCTGTTGGTCACTACCGCCGTCTGGCACTGGAAACGATTGACTCCTGTCGAAAACGAGGGGTAATTCCTCTCTTTGTCGGGGGCAGCGGACTTTATCTACGCGCACTGGAACAAGGATTATCTCCGATACCGCCGATTGATGAGACGACACTTCAAGAGCAATTGCAACGTGAAGGAGAAGCTGTTGGTTGGCCGAAAATGCACCAAAAGCTCGCTGCCATTGATCCCCAATGGGCAGCTCGCGTGATGCCTAATGATCGACAACGCATCGTGCGTGGTCTATCTGTCTATCAAGCCACTGGTTTATCGTTATCATACTGGCACCAACAGACAAGAATAACAGCACAAAACCAGCTTAAACCCGTGTTGAAAATCATCCTTTCCTGGGATCGAGCCGTTCTTTACCAACGCATCGAACAACGTTTTGATCATATGATGGATCACGGACTGTTGGATGAGGTGACGCAACTATGGCAACATGACTATCCTCGTGATTTACCGGCCATGAAAGCAGTTGGCTATCGGCAATTACTCAGCTACCTGGATGGGAATATATCATCGTTAGACGAAGCAATCTCTCTCGCCAAACAGGAAAGTCGCCGTTACGCTAAAAGACAGTTGACCTGGTTGCGACATGATCATAGTGACAACCCTTCTTTCACAATGACATATGACCAAAATTGTGAAAGGACTGCTGTACACTTGATCAATGATTTTCTAGAGAATGGGCCTGTAGGTAATCCTTTGCGATGATGTCTAAATTTTGTTAATTATATACATATGTCTAACGTGCTATTAATTTACACCAAATCAACATATATAATATTTTGTATTATATCAACGATGCCAAGGCCAAGAAAATGATACAAATGGTACGTGGAGTACGAGATATCCTGCCACAAGAGAGTCGTCGCTGGCAAGAAGTGGAAGCAATCGCACGACAGGTTTTCGCGGTTTATCATTATGGTGAAATCCGTACCCCCCTATTCGAAAAAACCCAATTGTTTACCAGGGCTGTCGGTGAAACAAGCGATATTGTTGAAAAAGAGATGTATACCTTCCTTGATCGAAGTGGTGAATCAATCTCACTGCGACCAGAAGGAACCGCTTCAGTAGTACGCGCATTCATCGAACATGGCCTGCAACAGAATTTACCGTGGCGCATTTACTACATGGGGCCGATGTTTCGCTACGAACGCCCGCAGAAAGGACGTTTCCGGCAATTTCATCAGATTGGATGCGAACTGTTCGGTAGTTCTGTCCCAGTAGCTGATGTAGAAATGATGGCCATGCTGATGCGCTTTTTCAATGCTCTTGGAGTATCTGATCGAGTTCAACTAGAGCTTAATTCACTCGGATGTCCGGTATGCCGACCTCCCTTCCGTTACCAGTTGCTGACTTTTCTTCAGCAACAACAGCATGATCTATGTGATCTGTGTCAGAGCCGCATGGAACGCAACCCTCTACGTGTCCTGGATTGCAAACAAGCAACATGTCAGTCTATCGTGACAACAGCACCCAAAATGATTGATCATCTGTGCAACGATTGCCATGAGCATTTTAGTGGTGTGATGGAATATGCGCAGGCTATTGGGCTATCGTTCAAACTGAATCCATTGATGGTACGAGGGCTTGATTATTATACCCGTACTGTATTTGAAGTAACCACTACCGCGTTAGGATCACAAAATGCCGTTGCTGCGGGTGGACGCTATGATGGTCTGGTCGCTGAAATGGGTGGAGGAGCCATACCTGCCATTGGTTTTGCGGCCGGTATTGAGCGGCTGGTATTGCTGTTGGAAGGTCATGAATCATTATCTGGCCATC
>JADGCH010000128.1 GCA_015229115.1 Magnetococcales bacterium | reverse complement strand
TCTTACGTCACTGGGCAGAGGCACTGCATTGTTCAGAGGATGTCTTGCGTAATTGGATAGGCTATTTTTTAGCCATACACGATACGGGTAAATTTTCTATTTCTTTCCAGAATTTACGCCCAGAGCTGCTAAAGGAGCTACAAAATAGGGAGAGCAAGATCGATTATGGCCGTCGACATGACGGTTTGGGTTGGCTCATGTGGCAAAAACATTCCGAAGAACAGGAAGAGGATGAAATTCTGGCATCATGGGCGAGAGCAGCCATGGGCCATCATGGGCGTCCACCAGGAGATATCGATCAGACGCTGATAGCCAACGAGTTATTGATTCCCGTTACACCAGCTGATTGGCAAGCATTGGCTCTTTTTTACCATGAAGTAGCACAAATATTCAATCCAGAGTCGTTATCATGCCAAAGAAATGCCCAATGGCGCAAAACAGTCAAACGCTTTTCCTGGTGGCTAGCAGGCTTTTGTGTCTTATCCGACTGGTTGGGTTCATCCGAACAATTCTTCCAGTTCGAAGAGCAACCTGTACCTTTGCATCAGTACTGGATTTCCAGACGTCATTGTGCCGAACAAACTATTCAGGCGGCTGGAATCGTATCTGTTCCAGCAGCACCGGAAAAGAGTTTTTCCGAGTTGTTACCCCATCTTGCAGGACGGGATCCAACACCGCTGCAATGGTTGGCCGGGCAAATCTCGTTGGATGGCGGACCACATCTATTCATTCTGGAGGATGTTACCGGAGCAGGAAAAACCGAAGCAGCTTTCATGCTGATTCATCGACTCATGGCATCAGGTCAAAGCGATGGGTTTTTCCTGGCGCTACCGACCATGGCTACAGCTAGTGCCTTGTATGCACGAGTCGGCGATGTATTCGGGCAATTTTTTCAGAATGATCGTCATAAAGCGTCCCTGGTGCTAGCCCACGGTGCCAGGGATCTGTCTGACCGGTTCCGTCGTTCCTGGCAACCTGAGCCCCAGAATGAGCGCGATTACGCTGCCGACGAAAGTCCTGCTGCCACGCACTGTCAGGCCTGGTTCGCTGACAGCAATAAAAAGGCTCTTCTGGCCCAAGGTGGAGTTGGCACCATCGATCAACTGCTACTGAGCGTGTTGACCGTTAAATATCAGGCCTTACGTCTGTTTGGAACGTTCGGTAAAGCACTGGTTATCGATGAAGTTCATGCCAACGATGAATATATGCACAACGTACTGTTATCTTTACTGAGGTTTCATGCCTATGCTGGCGGCCATGTCGTCCTTCTTTCCGCTACCCTCACCAAGAGCATGAAACAGGAGCTGGTTAACGCCTTTTGTGCTGGGGCCAGCTATTCACAACCAACCGTGACCAGTGATGCGTATCCACTCTTAACGCATATGGCCAGACAGGGCATCGTGGAACATCCAGTAGCGGCCCGAGCGGAAATAAGCCGACCGGTAGATGTCGTCATAGTATCTGACCTGGCAACCGTTATCGAACAGATTGTATCGGTGGCCAATACTGGCAACTGCGTCTGTTGGGTACGCAACACAGTCACCGAAGCCCAACAGGCCTACCAGTTACTGTCCAGGCACATACCGGAAAATCGTCTGGAATTCTTCCATGCCCGTTTTGCTTTGGGGGATCGTTTAGCCATAGAAGAACGGGTCCTATCCCGTTTTGGTTTCTTGAGTGGTCCGGACCAACGCCGAGGGCGGGTATTGGTGGCCACACAGGTTGTGGAACAATCGCTAGACTTAGATTTCGACTTTATGGTCACCGACTTGGCACCGATAGACCTGTTGATCCAAAGGGCTGGACGGTTGCATCGTCATCAAAGGCGCATGGATGGGACACGTTGCAATGAGGCAGATCAACGTGGTCGACCGTGTTTATGGGTCTATGGTCCGCAGCCTGAAGCAGAGCCAAAATCGACATGGTTCAGCTCCCTATCAAAAGGCTCTGCCGCTGTTTATCCAAACCATGGCGCCATCTGGCTCACGGCCCGGTTGCTACAAAAGCAGGGCGGGTTTACCATGCCAGACGACGCCCGCTCACTCATCGAAGGTGTCTATGGTCCAGCAGCAGCGATGCCACCAGGTTTAGAAGCCGTTTCTCTGCGCGTTGATGGGGAAAAAAAAGCCAAGGGATCCCAAGCCGGATTTAATACGGTCAAACTGGATGAAGGTTATGCCACAGGGTTTCAGTGGGGATCGGAACAACAGACACCAACCCGTTTGGGAGAACCGCAAAGCACCTTGCGACTGCTACGCTGGCAGGATGGGCAACTGCGCCTTTGGGTCGATCAAGGGTTCCATACCTGGGAATTAAGTCAGGTCAAGGTCCGCCAGTCTTTTGCTTATAAAGAGGCACCGCAGCAGTTATTGGCCACAGACTTATGGCAAGCCCTGGAGCAACTGCGCCAACAATGGCCAGACCGTGGCAAATGGATCATAGCGCTACCGCTACAGTCAGAGATAGATGGTTGGTGGTGGGGCTGGATCACGGATGTCCGTGATAAACAGCAAAAATTATTTTACCATCAGCGGTGGGGGATCGTGTTGGGCGAAGAGAAATGGACACAATTAACCAAAGGAACGTGACGATGAATTTGATAACAGATCGATGGTTACCCGTACGCCGGGCAGATGGTCAACAGGAGCGGATCAGTCCCGTGGACATTACAGCGGATTTACAGACCAACCCGATCATCGCACTGGATTATCCTCGGCCAGACTTCAATGGGGCCATGATGCAATTTCTGATTGGCCTGTTGCAAACAATCTACGCCCCGGAAGACGACGAAGAGTGGAGGGAACGGCTTAACGATCCGCCAACACCGGAGCTGCTGAGCCCCGTCATGATGCAGGTAGCGGCAGCCTTTAACCTGGATGGCGATGGTCCGCGTTTCATGCAAGACTTTGACACTACCTTGAGCGGAGAATCAGTCAAAATAGCCTCCTTGTTAATAGAAGCCCCTGGGGAACAAACAGTCAAATTAGGTAAAGATCTGTTTCAGAAACGGCGCTATGTCACGGGTCTGTGTTTGGCTTGCAGTGCCGCGGCGTTGTTCACTCTACATACCAACGCTCCTTCCGGTGGAGCCGGCCATAGAACTTCACTACGTGGTGGAGGTCCATTGACAACCCTGGTGGTTCCAGATCCACGTGAGAAAAATTATGCCACGTTGTGGGCTCAGTTGTGGTGGAATATGCTTGATAAGAGCGCCTTTCTATCGGATTGGCTAGGCAACAATCAGGAAATCAGTTGGTTCCCATGGCTTGCTGCTACCCGAACCAGTAAGGAAGGGCAAACGGTTACCCCAGCTGATGCTCATCCTGCCATTGCTTATTGGTCTATGCCACGACGCATCCGTCTTGATTTTACAACCACAACCAGCGGTCAATGTGATTTATGTGGCGATCTTACAGAACGATTGTTAAGTCAATATATTACGCGACCTTATGGAATGAATGGAGCCGGATGGAATCACCCTCTGTCACCCTACTATCAGGATAAAAAAACTGGCTGGTTGCCCACTCATCCTCAACCAGGAGGTATTGCCTATCACCATTGGCTTGAATTGACCTTGGGCCAGGAGGAAGAGTATCGACCGGCTCAGGTGATACAGGTCTCACGGCAACGGAAAAGTCGGATGCCTAAGCTGTTGTGGGCCTTTGGCTACGACATGGATAATATGAAAGCTCGTTGCTGGTATGAAGCCAGATTGCCGTTGATCGATGTACCCCCAGAACAACGCTCGCTATTGGCCGGGCTGGCGCAACAGATGGTTGCAGGAGCAGATACGGTCAAGAGTTTCCTGACCAAATCGCTGCGCAATGCTTGGTTTTCGACCGGTGCTACAGTACGAGGCGATTTTTCATTTATTAGCCAATCATTTTGGGCATCCACTACCGAAGGCTTTTATCAGTCTTTATGGCAGTTTACTGATGGAGTAGCCAATCCTACCATAGATCTGGCGTCGCTGAAACAGGAAATTTCGCTAGAGTGGCGTAATCTGTTGGCAACCAAGGCCCTGCATCTGTTCGAATTGTGGGCAACACATGGAGCCGTAGAGTATGAAAACCCCAAAAGGATTGCACAAGCCTACCATATGCTAAGAAGAAGCCTATATGGTCCGTTGTTGAAAAAGGCTCTAGGATTACCCATTGAAGAGAAGGCGCTCAGAATGAGAAGAGGAGAACGGAAAACATGAGATTATTGCGTTTTAAACCAGGAACTGCTGAAGGAAACATACTGGAGGCGTGGTGGCGTGATCTACAACAGCATCGTGGCGAGAGAGCGGTATTGCGGCGCTGTCAGAATTTGACGGAAGTGGTTTTGACTCCGTCCTTTCATCGTCTATGTCATCCATTAACCCTGTTGCCAGAAACGACTGTACAGCAAGAAGGACTACCCTGTGTTGCTGCCCTGGCAGCGCGGGTTGTCGAAATCAGCAGTAGCAATGAACCCATATCACTGCCAAGACAAATGGCCCTTGCATCTGGTGATCGTAAAGCAGCTGTGAGCGAGTTACGCTTTCGACGACTGTTGCAGTGTCGTGATCGCGAAGAACTATTCCCAGCGCTGGGACGCATATTGCGTTTATTGGGCCACAGAACAGATTTGTATAGCTTGGCTCAGGGAGTCTATTGTTGGGGAGATCCTATACGACGCGAGTGGGCCTACGACTATTTCGGCGTATCGTCAACCA
>JADGCH010000127.1 GCA_015229115.1 Magnetococcales bacterium | reverse complement strand
GCCTCGATCTGGCCGCTGCCGATGACAGCGGTAGTTCCAGCAGCGATGACATCACCAACCGCACCTCGGCCCTCACCATAAGCGGCAATGGCGACAGCGGTGCCCTGCTCTCCCTGTACGGATCCGATCAGCTGCTGGCTACCACCTTGGTCACCAGTGGCAGCTGGAGTGTCGATGTCAACCTCGCCGCCGGAATCCATAGCCTCAAAGCCATCCAGACCGACCTGGCCGGTAACGACAGCGCTTTCTCAACCGCTCTGCTGGTCACCGTCGATACCGTTGCTCCAACAGCCACCATGACACTGGACTTTTCCGTTACCGATGACAGCGGTTCTTCCAACAGTGATCGCATCACCAATCGCACCAACTCTTTATCACTCAGTGGAAGCAGCCGTGGTGATGGAGATTATATTGTTTTATTCAATGAGACAGAACCACTGACGACCATTGCGGTTGTTGATGGGGCATGGGCAACAGCCATTGATTTGACATCCGGAACATACCTCATCAAGGCATCACAAACGGATAAGGCAGGCAACAGTAGCACGACCTCTGCATCCTTGCCGTTGACGATCGATACGACAGTTCTGGCGCCCACCAACATGGTTCTGACACCGGATGATGACAGCGGTTTCTCCGCTACCGATCTGATAACCAGCCAGACCAGTGATCTGACAATCAGCGGACTGGGAGAGATGGAGGCAATCGTTACACTGTTTGATGACTTGAACGATAATGGCTCTATCGATCAGGATGAGCTGCTCTCCACTGTCATCACGGACCATACCCAATGGACAGCAGCGATTGCCCTGTTACCTGGTAGCCACAACATCAAAGCCATTCAGACCGATCTGGCAGGCAATGACAGTACCGCATCGGCTGCCATGACACTGATCATCGATACCGTTGCCCCTGATGCTCCAACTATGGATGATTCTGACACGTCCATTCGGTCAGCCAGTTTTATCCTGAATGGTAATGGTGCAACAGGATCCATCGTTGCCCTATTTGATGAAACCAGTCAGCTGTTGGCCACAACCGATGTGATCGATAACAGTTGGTCCGCTGAGGTCACACTGGCAGATGGCACACACGTGATCACAGCGATCCAGGCTGATCTGGCAGGAAACCAAAGCACGGTATCCATACCATGGACTGTGGTGGTTGATGCAACCGCGCCAGCTGCACCCACTGCACTGTCCTTCGACCCTGAAGACGATCAAGGGTTTTCCAATAGTGACCGTGTGACCAACCAGTCTGCTGACCTGACCTTGAGCGGGCTTGGCGGTGACAACAGTGACACGGTCATCCTTTTTAGAGATATCGACAGCGAGCCACTGGCAACAACAACCGTGATTGATGGGTCATGGACGGTGGATCTGCTGCTGAACTCTGGTACCCATACGGTCAGGGCCGTTGAAATGGATCCTGCCGGCAACCGCAGTCCAGAATCGACGCCACTAACATTGGTGGTGGATACCATAATTCTAGCCCCGACTGGTCTTGATCTGGCAGCAGAAGATGACAAGGGCACTTCCAACAGCGATCATGTCACCAGTCAGACCAGTGCTTTGACTTTAAGCGGAGTGGGTGAATCGGATGCCATTGTTACGTTATTCGATAACAATGATCAATTTCTGACCACAACAGTGGTCAGCAACAATCAGTGGCGCACCGATGTCTCACTGGCCATCGGTACCCATAACATTAAGGCCAAACAAACGGATGTTGCAGGCAATGTCAGTGTCAACTCTGACGCGCTGATCCTTGTCGTGATAGCTCAATCCAATGGAGTACGTTACCGCCTTAACCGTCTGACGGAAACAACAGGCAGCACCGTGGTAGGAACGGCCAAGGCGGATACGGTCACCCTGCTCAGCACTGGAGATACCCTGACTGTATCCGCTATCGACACCATCATGGGTACTAACGGGGTTGATGTCATTCGTTTGCAAGGTGCTGATACCATCAAGACATCGTCGGTTGATACGGTGCTCGGATCAACCGGCCTTGACAGCGTGACCCTGCTATCCCCTGGTCAACTATCCATCAGTCATATTGACAATATTGTCGGCACGGCCAAGGTGGATACTGTTACATTACTCAATGGAGGACAGGCAAGCCTGAAAAATATCGATAGCCTTGTTGGAAGCAGTGGCCATGATACGATCATACTGGCCTCTGCCAGTAAAATGGCCGTGATTGGCGTCGAAACGGTGATCGGTTCATCGGCCAGTGACACCATTAGCCTATCTTCAACTCAGGAAGTTATCCTCTTTAATTCCAGCAATAAATCGAATGATACCATCCATAACTTTGACATCAAGAGCGATCTGCTGGTTTTCAGTGGATTACAAACGGGTAGTTTTGTCTATCTAGGAAGTGGCAACTTTACCGGTGGCAAACGTTCGGAAGCCAATTTCAATACAACCAGCAAACTGTTACAAATCGATTTTAATGGAGACAAAAAAGTTGACATGAAGTTGACGATGCCTGGGGTAGCAACCCTGACGTCAGATCATTTCTCCTGGAGCACAACAAAAAAACAGGCTTCGCTGGCGAGGACATTGACGACAGCTATGGCTGAGACAACGCCAAGCTCGTTACCAACCTATGTTGCCAATCACAATGATCCGTGGCCAACATCCCATTCTGTGACAGAGACGTGGCTAACCGGCTGAACCCTGAGAACGATTATCAGTGTTGCTCTTCCTCATCGGCCCAACCGGTGATCATCTTGCGCAGCTCCCCGGTCAGGGTGGGACCTGCTGTTGCCAGATAGAGGTGGCCCAGCAGAAACAGGGTTAAAAACAGTGCCACCAGATAGTGAAACAACGCTACCGGCCAAACACCGCCCCACCCTAGCACCTGGTCCGGGGCCTGATCGGGGAACAGATACCAGATGCCACTGATGATCAGTAGCGGCAATCCCAGATAGACCACCAACAGGTAGGTAAGCTGTTGCAGCGGATTGAATTTCTGCTCAGCCGTTGCCGGAAATGGATGGGGTTCACCACGAAAAATGCCCACCCCGTAAAACAGTGCCTGACGTTGCAGGGCGGCCAACCATTGCCGCCAGTGCTCATAACGAGGTCGATAATGGCGTACATTGCCCGAGCGCCAGTTGACCACAACAAACAGGCCATAAAGTACTGCCAGCAACAGGCCACAGCTGTTGTGCAGCATCAGGGCGGTACGGAATGGCAGCAGGGCACCCTGACTATCGGTAAAATGGAGGCTAACACCACTGATCAACAGCAGCAGGAATAACACGGCATTGCCCCAATGCCATAGACGCAACCAGAGCGGATAGAGATAAAGCTGTTTGCTAGGATAGGTCATGTTGCTGTCTCCTGCGCCGCTGTCGGGAAGCCAGCCAACGTGCTGCGGCATGACCAGCCAGCGTCAAAACCGTCAGAGACACTAGGGCCACGCTACCGCGATCGATCCACTGATGGCGGGTCATGCCCATGACATAGGCGTCGTTGAGCACGATACTATTGATGAAGCCAGCCTTCTGCACCTCTTCGCGCATACGATAACGGTAGAGTTTGGATAACAGGATCGAGTCGCGGTTATGACAAGCCTCACATTGCCGCTCGGCCTGAAGGGCGGGCTGAATGGCATGGGTCACCGATCCTGCCGGAGTATGGCAATCGATGCAGCGCGTCGAACGCCAGTGCAACGCCCGCTGCGGCAACCAGCGGTGACGGCTGGCCAGCTGGTCGCTGCCATGGCAGCGCAGACACAGACCATTATCCTGCTGAATGACCTCATCAACACCGCGAAACTGTCCCAGTTGCCACTGGTGTGGATCATGACAGGAGAAACAGTCCATGCGTTGACCCTGCGGAAGCCGGGCATGGGCACTCTTGCGGAACTGCTCTTCAAGACGATCAAACCGGTAGCGCCGCCAACGCCGCTCCTGGTCAGGATGACAACCACGGCAGCTCATGGCGGAAGTCGCCTCAGCAACACCCGCCCCATGCGGAAACTGCTGAATCCCCTGCCCAAGGTGACAATCGATACAGGCTAACCGACCATGATTGGAGGACTGAAAACGGGCCGGATCGATAAAGAGCGACCGCAACTGACCGCTCTGCTGATCGTGCAACGCCAGGGTCGCCATAGCATGACAGCGCAGGCAGGCCTGATTGCTGTCAGCAGCCGCCGTGCCAACCAGCCATGACAGCAGCACCATGACACCGAGCAACCGCGCCCAAAACAACATCAGCCAAAATGGATGCGTGCTTCGAGGTTGGCGCGGGAGTCAGCATAGTCAAGGGCACTTTCCTTGGTAATCGAGCCATCGCGATAGAGTTCCAGCAAGGCCGTCTCGAACGACTGCATACCGCGGTCGGTGCTGGTACTCAAGGCCTCCTTGACGCCATCAATATCCCCTTTCAGGATTAATTCGGCAATCATGGGAGTGTTCACCAGGATCTCGACGGCTGCCCGGCGTTTACCATCAACCGATGGCACCAGACGCTGTGACAGAATAGCGCGCAGATAAAGCGACAGATCCATGAACAGCTGCTTGTGGTGCTGCTGTGGAAACATGTTGATGATGCGGGTCAGGGCCTGATAGGCGTTGTTGGCATGCAGGGTGGAAATGGCCAGATGGCCGGTACCGGCCAGCTCCAGCGCCGCTTCCATGGTCTCGTGGTCACGGATTTCACCGATCATGACTACATCGGGAGCCTCACGCAACGAACTCTTGAGCGCCTTGGCATAAGAGCGCGTGT
>JADGCH010000126.1 GCA_015229115.1 Magnetococcales bacterium | reverse complement strand
GCACACATGGCCAGAATGTGGTCGCCGTCGAGAATATGGCCCTGCTCATCGCAGAGGATAACCCGGTCGGCATCGCCATCGAAGGCAATGCCAACATCGGCACGGGTTTCCAGCACCTTTTCCTGGATGCGGCGCGGGTGCAACGAGCCAAAGCCATCGTTGATGTTGGTGCCATTGGGCTTGTCACCAATGGCAATCACCTCAGCACCCAATTCCCAGAGCACCGTAGGAGCGACCCGGTAGGAAGCACCATTGGCACAGTCGAGCACCACACGAATGCCATTCAGCCGTAATCGGCGCGGAAAGGAGTGTTTGCAAAACTCGATATAGCGCCCGCCGGCATCCTCGATCCGGAAGGCTTTGCCAATCTCCTCCGGTATCGGCTGGCTCGATTCAAGATCACCCTCGAACAACACCCGCTCAATCTCGGCCTCGACCGCATCCGGTAGCTTGCGCCCATTGGGATCGAAAAACTTGATGCCATTGTCGTAGAATGGATTATGCGAGGCCGACACCATGACACCGACATCAGCCCGCAAAGCGCGCGTCAGGAAGGCAATCGCCGGCGTTGGCAACGACCCTACCTGTAGACAGTGGGTGCCCATACAGATGAAACCGGCCCGCAAGGCCGATTCAAACATATAGCCGGACAGGCGGGTATCCTTGCCAATGACCACACGGTTGGGATGGTCGCCATTGCGCAACACCACGGCCGCTGCCTGTGCCAGACGCATCACCAGCTCTGGCGTCATGGGGTAGCGATTGGCCTGACCACGCATGCCATCGGTGCCAAACAGCTTGCGTTTGCTATTCTGCTTATCCAATTTAACCGGTTCGCTCATGATGTCGCTCCCTCCCCCTGTTCAGCTCCAAATTCGGCCAAGGCCCGGGCCAGCACCTGATTCATCTCCTTCTGTTTGGCCATGGCGTGATTCATCTGTTCCAGACGATCGACCAGGATCCGGATCAGTTGGTCCTTGATTTTGAGTTGCAGCACCGGATCCAGCTGTTTCATGGCTTGGCCATCGATACGAAAGGCAACCGTCTCCTGCTGGGCCACCACATTGGAAGTACGCGGCTGCTTGGTCAGAAAGGATAGCTCGCCGATGATGGCCGATGAAGTCAACGTCGCCAAGGTAACTTCCGGGTTGGCGTTGGTATGGACCAGCGCCGATCCTTCAAGGATAATCAGCAGCGCATCATCCTCATCGCCTTCACGAATCAGCAGATCGTTAGGCTGATAATGAATAAAAAAGCTGTTGCTATCAACAAAAATCTGCCGTTCCTCTTCCGTGAATTCCCAAAAAAAGGGAATCTGCTCAAGCAGCTTCAGAATCAGCATGGGCCTCAATCCTCCTGTGGTTTCTCAATCCAGCCGCCACCCATCAGCTGTTGCCCCTGATAGAACACAGCCGCCTGACCGGCGGTAATACCTCGCTGTGGTTGTGCAAATGTGACACGAGCGCGCTGGTCCGGCAAGGGCTCAACCAGGGCCGCCTGCTCCGCAGCACCATAGCGGATCTGCACCATCAACGACTGCGGTTGATCCAGCCAGACATCCCCCAGCCAGTTGACATCATGAAGGGTCATTTGTTGCCGGTAAAGTGCCTGCTCAGGGCCGACAACAACCCGGTTGGTTTCCGGCTGCAGTTCGATGACGTACAAGGGACGATTGGCGGCAATACCAAGACCATGGCGCTGGCCAATGGTGTAGCAGGCGATGCCACGATGCTGCCCCAGGATTTTACCACTACGGTCGACCACCTCCCCTGGTTGCAACAGCCGGCCATCCTGCTGCCGTAAAAACTCACCATGGTCGCGTCCTCTGATAAAACAGATGTCCTGACTTTCGCGTTTATGGCTGACATGCAGGCCATGACGCTCTGCCAGGGCCCTCGTCTGCTGCTTCGACAGGGAACCCAAGGGAAACAGCAGGCAGGAAAGTTGCTGGCGTGTCATGGTAAACAGGAAATAGGACTGATCCTTGGCGGCATCCGTGGCACGCCACAGCTGTGGCACACCACTGGATGTGATGCGACGACTGGCGTAATGACCGGTAGCCAGCGTATCGGCACCGAGACCGTGCGCCTTGTGCAGCAGATGGTGAAATTTCAGCTTCTGGTTGCAGCGAATGCAGGGATTGGGCGTATAGCCTGCAACATAGCTAGCGATAAAATCATCGACCACCTGACGGCGAAACTCGGCCTCAAAATTGACGACGTAGAACGGAATACCGAGCGTATCCGCCACCCGTCGGGCATCGTTCAGATCGTCACTGGCACAACAGCGTCGCGCATGACCCTGGCCAGAATCGGTACCACCCGCATCCCATAACTGCATGGTGATACCGATCACCTCATGACCCTGCTCCAGCAACCAGGCTGCCGTGGCGGAAGAGTCGACACCGCCTGACATGGCAACAACGATGCGCTGTCGCCGTCCGCGATCCACAGCCCTGCTACTCCTGTTGAGGCTCCTTGTCATCCTGTGGCTGTTCCGGCGGATCGGCCGGTTTACCAACAAACTTGACTTTGGTAATGCGGTGGTTGTCCATCTCCATGACAACGACATGGGCTCCCTTGTCCAGCTCGACCACATCTCCCGCAGCGGGAACCCGTCCCAGACGATGGTAGACCAGACCGCCAATGGTCATGTAGTCATCCCCCTCCGGGAAGGTATAGTCCAGGATGGTTCCCAACTCGGAAATACGCATGGAGGCATCAATCATGAACTGGTTGTTTTCCAGTTTCTTGATCCGACGGGCGCCCTGCTGGGTGAATTCGTCTTCGTAATCACCGACGATCTCCTCCAGAATATCCTCCAGGGTGATAATGCCCTCGGTACCGCCATACTCGTCGATGACCACCGCCAGTTGCTGCCGGTTGGCCTTGAACTCCTTGAGCAGATCGCGCAGCCGCTTGCTGTTGGGAACGATATAGCAGGGGTGAACATGCTCGCTGATGGGAAGGCTGATCTGGGTATCCTGACCATCGGCCAGCACGCTGAGCAATTCCTTCATGGCGACGTAGCCGATGATGTTGTCCAGATTGTTCTCGAATACCAGATAGCGGGCATGCGGCTCATCACGAAACTTGCTGAGCGCCTCCGACATGGTGGTTTCCTTGGGAAAGGCCAGAATATCGGTTCTGGGCACCATGGCTGAACGGACTGTGCGCTCGCCCATGTCGATGATGCCGTGGATCATCTTGCTGTCCTCGGGCTTGAGCACCCCCTCCTTGCCTTCACTGGCCGCTGTGATGATGGTGCGGATCTCTTCCTGGGTCATGGTGAAATGCTCACCGTGAGAACCGATCAGATCACCCTGCCCCCAAGTCCAGAGCAGAAAATTGGAGGCATGCTTCATGGCCCAGATGACCGGTGTCCAGGCGACGTACTGCATATTGACCGACCAGGAAACAGCCATGGCCACTGCTTCGGCCTTGTGGAAGGCCAGGATTTTGGGCGCCAGCTCCCCTCCGACCACGTGCAGAAAAGAGATGATGCAGAAAGCGATGAGATAGGCCACCAGATGGGCCATGCTGGTGAGCTGTTCACTGGTCCCGAACATGCTGAATAGATTGGCAAACCAGGGGTCCATGATCTGGGCCAGGGTATCCATACCAATGGCTCCCAGACCGAGCGACACGATGGTAATACCGATCTGGGTGACCGAATAGAACCGTTCCGGCTCCTGATGCAGTTCCTGCACCCGCATGGCAGCCTTGTTGCCCATGTCGGCCAACTGGCGGATCTTGCTGCGCCGAGCTCCGGTAATGGCCACCTCGGCACCAACAAAATAGGCGTTACCTGCTATCAGAAATAAGATCAAGAGCAACTTCAACCACAAGACTGTTTCCATATATTTATATGTACCCTTTTGTTATTGGCGTCCAGAAAAAGCCATTTTCAATCGCGCAGCGCCTTGACCAGACGCTTTCTGGCACTGTTGAAATCCTCGGTGGCGTTCTCGAGGCGTTTGGCATACTCCAGTACATCCTGCAAAGCCTTGCCGACATCGGTTCCTGCAACCCAGGAGGCCACCTTCCTGACCTCATCGGCATTGCGGCTGATGATTCCCTTGGCCGACCCGGACAGGATGTTGATGCGGTGCTGACAAACGTCGTTGACACCGGCCGAACAGGAGCAGATTGCCGTCATGTTTTTGCCATTTCTGCTGAACACGACATCGAACACCTTGTTGTGCGCATCCGCCACCTGAAAATTTACGTCAGCCATCAAGACTCTCCATTCATACGCATAGGTTTGTTAATCATCCGCCATTCTACGTGCTTCATCAACCAGCATGACTGGAATATCGTCACGGATCGGATAAGCCAGCGCATCGTGACGACAGATCAGCTCATCGGCCTGCCGGTCGTAGTCCAGATCCTGCTTGCACTGAGGGCAGACCAGCAGCTCCAACAACTCGCGATCAATCATCGACCTTACTCCATACTCCCGCTACCTGGCGAAAAGAACTGTCTCCCAACAGAACCACGCCACCATGATAAGCCAGACTCGCCATACCAATTTGATATAATTGCCACCATTCTGCAATGGTTGGTAACCTGTTTTTTGTTATTTGGTCTACTTCCATGCAATCGATTTCAGCCATCATGCAGCGTAACGGGTCGGTGAGACGCCATAACCGGCTGTGCCACGGCGCCCCACACAACTGGCAAACCGGCTGGCCACGCCGCGCAGAGAAATAGATCAGGTTGTCACTGGTCCCGCAACCGGCACAACAGGCCATGCGCCAACCATAGCCAATAGTGCGCAAAAACAGCACCAGCCACCCGCTGATCAGGACCAGCGGATGACCGCCCTGAGCCAAGCTATGCCACAACTGGTCCAGCC
>JADGCH010000125.1 GCA_015229115.1 Magnetococcales bacterium | reverse complement strand
ATGAATCATGCTTCATGCAAGCCCCAACGGGGCGATTCAGGATCAGCCTGGGGCACCCGCCCCAGGATCAGCGGGCATCAATGCACCACCGGCGGAAGTCTCAACCTGCGGCCACGCTTTTGGCTTGAAATCATCCGGATTGGCAATCTTCACCGTATCACCGGAAGGGACCAGCACAAACAACCCCATCTTGTGAGCCAGACGGGCTATATCGTCGTGCACCACCATACCCACCACGGCTCCCAATACCTGCATACCGCGGTATTCGTGGAAAAACTCCGTCACGCGAGGCAGTTTGGTGATGAAATGGTCGAGGTCTTCCCTTTTGAGCGTAAACTTGGCTTCGACCACCATCAGCACCCCATCGTTGATGACCGTCAGGTCCAGTTCCATGGTATCACCATGACGCCTGACCTTGCGTCGCGGTGCCACCTGATGCACCGGAATACCCCGATTGTGGAACAGAGTCTCGCAAGCAGGTGCCACGGTGCGTTCGACAAACCAGCCCAGGCTATCGGTGATGCCAGCAATCTGCTTATTGGTTGCCTCAATCTGCCGGTCGGTACGATCGAATTTTTCGTTCAGTGCCTGGCTCGCCCGCTCCATGCGCTCATCCATCTGGCGCACACGTTCTTCGTATTCACGTTTACGCTCTTCTGACTCACGCCGGTAGCGCTCTTCTGACTCACGCCGGTAGCGCTTTTCCGACTTTCGCGCCGATTCGCGCAACTGCCGTATCTGCTCATCGGTCTGCTGCATCCGTTCACCCGTCTGCTGAAACAGCCTTAACACATCATCTAGCGTGATCGTACCGTTAGCCACTGCCACTCCTCCTAAAAATGCCGATCATCCAATCCCCTTAGCACGTCTATCCTGAAACCCGTGTTTTTAGATTGCACATCGCGTTATCTAGATTTTGGCGTCCACGATAGGATGGCAGGCTATCGCGTCCGCTACGAATCAGTCTCTCACCGATGTATTCGTCCGCACGTTCAAAGAACTCATCGGTTAGCTCCGGAGCATCATCCGGATCAACCCACACGGTGTCCGTATTTTGCTTGTTCTCGTTCATTGGCCTTCCTCATTGAAATAATCCGGCGTTCATCAGTGCGTGAAGTCCAAACCACAATGCCATCCGGTTATCCAGTTTTCCCACCGTCAAAAACCGCTCCTCACCATAATCGCGGCGATCATCCATGACGGTAAAATGGTGCCCGGAAAAAAGCTCGACAGCACGGCCAAAATCAATGCCACGTTCAAGCATTGTTTTATCACGTTTCGCTGGATCGAAGGTAATTTTCATTACGATAGACGGTTTGTTCCAAAAGTTCAAACATGAAACAATACAATGCAGCTTCAAGCCCCAACGGGGCGATTCAGGATTAGCCTGGGGCATCCCGCCCCAGACATGAATCCGGTCGGTCCATTATTCCTGGGGCGAATGCCCCAGGCTACGGTTAAGGCTGCCCCTTCGGGGCGCATGACCTCATGAATCATGCCTCACGCAAGCCCCAACGGGGCGATTCAGGATTAGCCTGGGGCATCCGCCCCAGGCATGCTGGGCGCACACACGAAAAAAAAGGGGCGGTTGCCCGCCCCTTTTCATCAATCACTCATCGACTTCCCCAAACGGAGAAAGCCAATCGGAATGACCTAACAACCACTATGCACTGGTGATAGCGAAGTCATACTTACCAGTCTTGTAGGTATTATCGACACGAAGACCAGTACTTAAATCAGCACCACCGTTCGCAATCCGCACAAGATAGACACCAGACTCACCATCATTGAGGTGCACCAACGTCGGATCTAAGGCAGCTGCCATAGCGCCATTCTTGTACACCTTAACATCCATGGTACTAACTGAAGTGCCGGCATCATCAACGGCAGTACCTACAGTACTCTTAGGAGATGAAACGTTATCTGTTCCAGTAGCAGTAAAGGTATAGTCAAGACCAGCACCACCACTACCACCTGACAAAACAACCCTATACCAGTCCACCTCACCTTTTGCTGAAATCGACTGTGCCAGATCGCTAGCAGCATTAGCAGCATCCAGCGAGATAGACTTAACGACCTGACCCGACCTGTTGGAATCCTCCACTATGGTCAGGCGATACAGACCGGTCTTCTGAGTCACAACGGTTTCAGTTACAGCAGTAGCATCCAGATGCTCAACAAAAAGCCCTGTCGTATCGTAGGCATTACCGTCAATATCGTGCGACTCCATGGTATAGTTAGCCAACGAACTAACGGCCACATAAGACGCCGCCGTCGTCGGTGAGAAGAACATAGTCCGCTCACCAACGGCAACAAGTTCGTCCTGGGTTCCAACCACAGAGACGCTCGAACCAGTGATATCGGCACCATTCTGATCCCTCAACACCATAACAGCATCGGGCGCAGCCGAGCCATCAATACCAGCAACCGGTGTCAACGTGACTTTGTAGATCTTGTTGGTATCCAAGGTGGTTTTGTAGCAATCAACATCCGTATCGGTATCCAATGATCCTAGCTTTGCCACGTTGGCGTCACTCTTACTGCCATCAGCAGCAGTAAACCTGCTACCAACCAGGATCGTGCTGGCCGTGGCAATCGTGTTACCCACATCAGCCGCAAAACCAGTACCGGTCAGCTGGACATTCAGGTTGTAGTTACCACCAGCATTGTTGAAGGTATTGCTGGCGCCGGAGGCCTCGACAAAATAGACACCATCCTGAGCGACAGTAAACTTGGCAACCGAGGCATTGACCGTATTCACCTTGGCATCATTATTGGCCTTCAGAACCGTGACACCATCGGTACCCAACACACGCAGATAAGGATTCAACTTATCAGCAGCAGCACCCGCACGGGTCATATCGAACTGATACTCTTTGCCAGCTTCCAAGGCCACGGCATAGACATCTCTGTCACCGCGCTTGGAAATGGTAGCACCAGTAGCCAACGAGATTAAGTCAGCATACCCAGACGCGTCGCCGTTGAAGTCCGAACCCGTCTGAGTCGTTGCTGCAATAGAACGCAGGCCAGTGGTCTGAAAAGCCACTTCGGGAGCGTCTGTAGCCACATTTAACGAGTAACCACCCTTGGTACCACTGGTCCCAGCAGCAACCATGTAGACGGTCTCCTTAGCAGCACCAGTACGGTACTCAATGAAGGCATTACCCTTACCGTCGAAATTATTGTTCGACTTGAAGATACCACCCGTGGCATTCGCCAAACTCAGATTGGCGTTCAGCTTACCGAGGGTACTAACAGCATCGTTGCTGGTCATAGCAAAGTAGTAGGTGGTGTTAGCCGCCAAGTTGACTCTAAACCAATCGGTATCGCCAGCCTTGTCGATCACGTTGGTCGCAATAGAAGTACCAACACCCTCCTTCACAGCCACCTCGTCCTTGTTTAAAGCACCGGAGGCCGTTTTAATTGTATTCCCTACATCTTTCACAGTAGCAGCCATAATCATAACTCCCTAGATTCGAATATTTCCACACGCTCGGCGGTCTCTAGCAGAGACCACTTCAAACGGGGTATCGTTTAACTATACAAGGTGCGAGACACCGATGTTTTTCACTCAAGACAGACTCGCACACAACACGATCCACAATTGATATCCATAACGCCATTCTGGCTGTAAAAGGAAGGGGTAGGTGTCATAACGAACCGACCCCTCTCAAAATCCCCTGATCAAAGGGTTCACTTAACACGCCAGAACCGAACGTTCTATATCAGAATGCCATCTTGATAGCAGCCTGCACCAGATGCATGGTTTTGCTATCCAAAGCATCGCCGGCAACTCTACCAGGGCCATCACTCGGTCTGACAACCGTGGCACCCAACAGCAAGTTGGTGCCCTTGTCAATTTCAGTGGAAGCCATCAGAGAACCGCCCCAAGCACTGTCATAACGAGCCAAGGTCCGAGAGTTGCCAAAATTGACCGTATCTTCAACCAGGGAGACATAGTCCAACATAGGACGGATTTTCCAGCCACCAGCCTCAACGGTCAAGCCAGCACCCAAGCCCCAAGCATTTTCGGTCGGGGAAGCAGCGGCACCTGAAGGACCAAAACCACCGTTACCACCATTACCACTGGTGCTCTGGTTAAAGGCGTTCTGGGTCACCAGATTCATCAGATCCTTGGCACCCGGACCACCCTGATCCCAGGTATCGGACCAGACAGGGTTTCTGTTGGTGATGTTCGTGTAGTTCTTGCTGGCATAGAAACCGTAGGCATTCCAACCACCAAAACCGAGCTTGCCCTTGGCACGCAAAGCAGCCAGGAAACCACTCTTGTCCAATTGATGGTTCAGAGCGCTAATATCCTCGTCACCACTGGTGAAACCACCCATACCATTCTCGTAGATCAAGGTACCGGTCAGATCAATACCGGAGACGGGCACCTTGACGGTACCGGCCAACCACCAATCATGCAAACGGTCGCGACCGGGAATCGAGGTCAGCACACTATTGACCACACCACCCTTACCGAGGTTCAGGTAGGCAGCGGTAACCTGATAGCTGATGTTGGAAGGAGCTTTACCCAGCACTGACAATACGTAGAGATCTTCGTCATCATCGTTGGAACCGTTGCCGATCAAAGCGCTCTGGGCAAAACCGCTACGGGTGTTACCATCGACACCAGAAGACTGGTAACCCACATCGCCCTCACGCAGACGGACATCGGCACCCACAACGGTGATATCGCCGAAGCTCTTGCTCAACATAACAGTACCGAAGGAGGTGGTGTCATGGTTAACCAGGATATCATCGTTCAGGGAGATCGGCATGTTACCGGTTTTCAGACCAATACCCCAAGCCTCAGTCTCCAACCAAGCCTGACGGATCACCCAGTTGTTGGCAGGGCCAACAGCACCAGCACCACCCAAAGCCAAA
>JADGCH010000124.1 GCA_015229115.1 Magnetococcales bacterium | reverse complement strand
TGGTAGTGATGTTTATTTGTAATCACTGCCCCTATGTGCAGGCGGTGGAAGAACGTCTGATCACCCTGGCGTCGGAATTGGCTGACCGGGGAGTCCGCTTGATTGGCATTAATAGCAATGACACGATCAACTATCCCGAAGATAGCTTCGACAATATGCAACGCCGCGCCAAGGCTAAAAAATATTCTTTTGACTATCTATTCGATGCCTCCCAACAAGTGGCACGGGCCTATGGTGCCGTCTGTACCCCAGATTTCTTTGTTTATAACCAGTCACGTCATCTGTGCTATCGTGGCCGGTTGGATGACAGTCCACGTGATGCAACACAAGTTAAACAACAGGAACTAAAGGCTGCCGTGATAGCATTGCTGGAGCAGCAACCGGTAGCATCGCTACAGCACCCGGCAATGGGATGTAGTATCAAATGGAAGATATCTGATGCCACGTCGTAAACCATCCTGTTCATTAAATCTGCATCAACGACAGCGTATTCGAGCCAGTCGACAACAGTTTTTGCATATTCCTGATGATAGCCCAGCGCAAAACGGTCTGGTATTGGCAAATTATGGCTTTAATTCCGAAATAGAGAACGACTCTGGTGAACGATTTCGCTGCACAGTCCGTGAAACAGTTGATGGGACTCCAGCAGCCGGTGACCAGGTTATCTGGCGTCAGGGTAATACGAAGCAGGGGGTGATAGAAAACATCCTCCCACGCCGCTCTGAATTGCGTCGGCCAGCATCACAAGGACGGTTACAGACTGTAGCGGCTAACATCGACCGTATCATGGTGATTTTCAGCCCTGAGCGTTTTCTGATGACGCTGGCAGATCGTTATCTGGTCGCTTCCGCTGTCGCCGGAATCGATGTTGCTATCATTATCAATAAGGCCGACCTGCTGCAAGGCAACGAATTTCGTGCCTATCGCAAGGAGATCAAACGCGATCTCAAACTTTACCGCCGCATGGGCTATCTGGCCAAATTGGTTTCGGCACACAATGGTAAAGGCATGAAGTGGTTGACACAACAGCTCACTGACCAGACCACATTGATGACTGGACAGTCTGGCGTTGGTAAATCGTCGCTCATTCGTTATTGGATCACCGATGAGGAAATCCGTATCGGTCAACTCAGTACACTCGGTCGTGGCCGACAAACGACATCAGCATCCAGGCTTTACCACCTGCCAATTGGTGGTAATATCATTGATTCAGCTGGTATTCGTGCATTGGCATTGCAGGGAATTGCCGCTAATCGTGTTGCTGATTATTTCCGTGATATTGCACAATATGCCAGTAAATGTCGTTTTGATGACTGCCGCCACGATGCTGAACCAGATTGCGCCGTCCAGGCTGCCATCACACAGGGAAAAGTGGACTCGCGTCGGCTATTCAGTTTGCATAGCATTGTCGATTCATTGGCAGTTGGTGGCGATGGAATGCTGTTATTACAGGATTAATTAAACAGTGACACACGCATTATTATTTGATCTTGACGGTACATTGGTTGATTCAGCACCTGATTTGGCTGGTGCCATGAATCATTTATTGCAACACATGGGTCGTGATTCAATACCGGTGGAACAGGTACGCCATCTGGTCGGTCGTGGTGCCCGTTATCTCATTGCTCGTGGCTTGTGGGGACAGGAAGCAATACCACCTCCTGTTGGTGATGCGCCATTCGATGCTGCGGTCAGCTGCTTTCTCGATTATTACCGCGATCATCTGAGCGATTATTCACGCCCGTTTCCAGCTGTTCCTGAAACACTCACTCTGCTACAACAACAAGGATATCTGCTGGCCGTAGTGACTAACAAACCGCTTGAGCTGACACATTTATTGTTAAAACAGCTGGATTTGACACCGTTTTTCTCTATCGTTATTGGCGGTGATAGCCTCCCACAACGCAAGCCAGAACCACAACCTTTGTTATATGCCATGGCGCAACTGGGTACAACATGTCATAATAGTATCATGGTAGGGGATTCAACCAACGATGTATTGGCAGCCCGAGCGGCGGGTTGTCCAGTCATTGCTGTCTCCTACGGCTACCGCCATGAAGGGTCGGCGACTGACTTGGGTGCCGATGCCATTATTGACCAGTTTGAGCATCTACCACAATTACTTGCCAAATCTGGATATCGCCAGGAGCTTTGTTAAGGAAAGAAGATTATGTCACGTCTGAAATTGGGACTTCCCAAAGGGAGTCTTGAACAATCGACCACAGAACTGTTTGCGCAAGCCGGTTGGAATATCGTATCAAGAACACGCAACTATTTTCCTGTTGTTGACGATCCTGAGCTGCAATGTACCTTGGTCCGTTCTCAGGAAATGGCCCTTTATGTGGCCCAGGGCACTTTGGATCTCGGTCTGACCGGTTTGGACTGGATTATTGAACAAGGATGTCAGGACAAGGTTGTCGAAGTCTGCGATCTGGTCTATTCCAAGAGTTCCAACCAGGCCTGCCGCTGGGTGTTGGTGGTTCCAGAAAATTCATCAATTCATAATATTAATGATCTGAATGGTAAAAAAATAGCTACCGAACTAGTCAACTTTACCCGTAATTATTTATTGGAACGGGGTATCCAGGCAGAGGTGGAGTTTTCATGGGGAGCAACAGAAGCCAAGGTAGTCGAAGGACTGGTCGATGCAGCTGTGGAAATTACTGAAACCGGCAGCACGATCCGTGCCCATGGTCTGCGTATTGTCTGCGACCTGCTGCATACCCATACGCGGTTGATTGCCAATCCACAGGCAATGGCTGATCCATGGAAAAAAGAGAAAATTGCTCAAATTGCACTGTTGTTACAAGCCTCTCTGGAAGCACGCCATAAGGTCATTCTCAAGATGAATGTACCATCAGATTGTATTGATCCGGTGGTGGCACTGTTGCCAAGTTTGCGTGCTCCGACCGTCAGTCATCTCCATAAGACTGATTGGCTGGCTGTCGAGACAGTAGTTGATCGATCTATGGTACGAGATCTGCTTCCTCGTTTGCAACAGGCTGGAGCCCAGGGAATTTTAGAGTATAATTTACAGAAGGTGATTTAAACCGTATACTGTATTTTTGTACTGGTCATATTAAACGACTATGAAGGATATAGAAGGCAATGGATATTAAAGTTGAAGGTCGTCAGGTTGAAATTGGCGATGAACTGCGTGAACGGATCGAAAAACGCATGGATAATCTGGATCGACGCTTTGGCCCCATCACTCATGCGCGCATCAGCATAGAGAAAAAGGCCCATAAAAATGAACAGAGGGCTGAGGCTACGGCTGTAGTGAACATTGCCGGTGGTACCATTACTGCATCGCGTGAAGCAGCAACGGTCATTAACGCCGTTAACGATGTTATGGAGACACTGACTCTTGAATTACAGACCCATGTAGAAAAAAGCCGTAAGGATTTTCGATAGATTATTACCAGTAGCCACACAGCCTTGATCGGGAATCATGAAGCATATAATAACTGATTAACCATCGTCATTACTGTTTCCCGATCAAATGGTTTGGCAATTGTACCCAATGCACCAAAATCTTCGGCAATCTGTAGGTTGAATTGTGCATCCAAACCACGGCCACCGCCAGAAATGGCAATTATTTTTAATTGTGGATGTGATTCCAATAATTCCATGATTACCTCTATCCCATCCTTTTCCGGCATGATCATATCGGTAAAGACCAGATCAAAATGGCCACTGCAACCAATTTTTATACCATCCTGACCATTTTCTGCCTCCATGATGTGGTGTCCATCCATTTCGAGATAACTACGCAGCAGATAGCGTACGCCTTGATCATCGTCTATCAGTAGGATATGCGCCACGCATCTACCCTCCGCTTAACCATACTGGATTCCGGTATCCCCATTTTTATTTTCTTCTTGCTGTCGGGAAAGATGATAAGCATTGATAGCAGCATCCTCCACCTCCCGTAACATATTTTGTTTGATGGCAAGCATTCGGTCCATAGGAATATGTAATGACTGTCCAATCCGTTTTAATGATTCCTGCCCCTGAAAATGACGTTCAGCTACAGTGATCTTAAGAAAATCATCTAATACGATACGCTTGATCTCCTCATCTACCACCTTTAGTTCAGCAATAATTCGATCCCAATGTATGTTCTGTTGTACCTTACGTCGAATTTCAATCATGGCCATCTCATAAATACGGTCATCTTCAGCAGAAAAACCGGTATCAATGACCTGATGGCGCAAATGATAATCATCTTCTTTTTTATCATTATCAGTATTGTTTTTATTCATCGTACTTAAATACTCAACTGTTTTGGACGTTTGTTCTTCAAGAATTGGTTTAGAAGCACACGAGTCATAAAGATTGAGGTGAACATGGATGCCAATAGACCAATAGATAAGGTGACTGCAAATCCACGTACTGGACCACTGCCAAACTGATAAAGTACAATACAGGTAATCAAGGTAGTTAGATTAGAGTCAAAAATAGTAACAAAAGCTCGCGAATAACCGCGTTCAATTGCTGACAGTGGCGTCTGCCCCCAACGTAACTCTTCACGAATACGTTCATTAATCAATACATTAGCATCGACAGCCATACCAACCAGTAGTACCAACCCGGCAATCCCAGGTAACGTTAAAGTAGCCTCTAACATGGCCAGCACAGCCAAAACAATCAATATATTAATCAAAACAGCAATATTAGCCAACATACCGAATCCGCGATAGCGCAACAGCATGAATAACAATACTAATCCACCACCACTCAATGCTGCCAACAGTCCTTGACGAATTGAATCCCGTCCCAGTGTCGGTCCAACAACACGCTCCTCAAGAATCTCTACTGGTGCTGGCAATGCACCTGCCCGCAATACAATGGCCAGATCATGCGCTTCCTCAGAAGTAAAATTACCAGTGATCTGTGCCCGTCCACCATCAATTTTTTCACGAATGACTGGAGCAGAATAAACTTTATTATCCAATACAATGGCCATGCGTTCATTGACATGCTCACCCGTCAACTGGGC
>JADGCH010000123.1 GCA_015229115.1 Magnetococcales bacterium | reverse complement strand
TTATGAAGGCCATCAATGCCATGCGCTACGAGGGAGCCCGTTACATAGGGGTGGAATCCCAGGGTAAGCTGATACGGATTGTCAGTCAGAGCGACCTGCGCCAGATTATGGGCCCCTTTTTTGGTACCAAGGCCATGAGCGCCCGGGACAAGGCTATTTGCACCTTGGCACTTGGCAAGCTCAACCATGACCAGCAACTGATTACCATTCCCGTCAGTGGTACCGTCCAGCAGGCGGCTCATCTACTGATCGAATTTAACCTGAGAATGTTGCCTGTTGTCAGCAAGCAGGGGGTGTTGCGTGGCTTCATCCCGGTCCATGCCGTACTGGATTACTTCCGCCGCAAGAAGCAGAAGTAGGCGCTAGATCCTTCCGTCATGGATCCCCGCTTTCGCGGGGATGACACGATCTTGGCCGATTATTCAATTATCCCGCATAACCACACACACTTGCCGCTGTGCGCGTATCCATGTTGCGTCCGCGGTTGGTGTGGTCGTCGATTTCAGCTGCCGATCCAATCATGCGACCAAACAGGAAGGTGGTAAACGCAGCGGCTTCCATGGCCTGCTCTGAGATTTCACCGTCACGGAATGGCTTCCACAGCATTTTGAGCAGGATGACGGCGATGACGGCATCAACGTTGACACAATAGACGTTGGTGCTCACGCCTACCTTGAACAGGGCCTGGACCAAGTGATGGTAGAAGTCGTGAAACACGTTGTACTCGCCCCGTTTCGCAAACAGTTCGCTGACGAATACCTCGCGTGGATCATGGTTGACATCCTTGCCCTTGAAAACCGGATGGTTAACGCAGGGAAGCTTGGCATAGTCGAGTTCACCGGCCGATTTGGCCCTTGCCTTGTAGCTTTTGTATTCCTTGGCGTGGGTCACGGCCATGGACTCCAGATCCAGGCCATGGTCCTTGTTGCCTGGGCTGGTCAGGCCGCTGTCGCGGAAGCGTTCCAGCAGGAACTGGATGGCCTCGAAGCCATTACCGCCATGAGCATAGCCGGTATGAGTCAGGAAGCCAATATAGCCCTTGTTGATCTGGACGCGTCCGGGAACCTCAGGGCCATCAGCACTGACGGCTCCCTTGGCCCCCTGGGCTGAAATGGTACCAGGTCCGTTGGTGATAATCAGCCCCAGCAACACCGAAAAGGCAAACAGTTCGTTGCTGTCGGGTCGATGATCCATCAGCGCCATGAAGGCCGTTTCGCTGAAGCTCCACGATTCCATCAGCTCACTGGCGTCGACACCGCAAAAGACCTTTCTGTCTGGCTGGCGTTCTGCTGAAACCGATACCCCTACCAGGGTACTGAAGATACGAAAATGCCAAGGCAGATTAAGCACCGTATTCACAGACAGGCGCTTGTGCATCAGCGGTTTCCAGGCCAGGTGGCAGGCAACGGCGGCAACAATGGCCTGTTCGCTGACCGCTCCAGATGTTTTCTTGGCCAAGGTTTTTAGCAGATCAAGGAACAGCGACTGACTGCCCCGCTCTTCCAGAGCTGCCAGCAGGGCCCGACTGCGTTTGCCTGGCTTGTCCATGACAATCAGGGTATCGCGTAGGGAGCTGTTGGCAACGACCTGCTCCAGTTGTGCGCTATAATCGAAGGCCACCTCAGCCGGATCTTCCAGACCGGAGCGTGAGAAAAGATCAATCAAAACCTGGGTAGCTTTTCTGGCTGGTTCTACCTCTTTAGGACCGATCAGAGCCAATGCTGCCGCAAGGACGACATTGGGGCTACTGTGCGCTTCACGCGCTGCATCAGCCGCCGCCAGCCCGATGGAACCGCTCTGGTTGACGTAGCCATTCAGAATGACGTTGGCCATGCCTCGGCCGTTGGCGTCAGGATATTCCCGAACCAGGGAAAGCACCAAATTCTCTTCAAACGAACGGGTCGACGCATCCAGGATGCTGACCCCGTGAATCTGACTGACCTGGGTGGTACTGTCCATGCGCGAGGCCCCTGAACAATCCTTCATCGACTGCCGTGGGAAGGAGGCTCCGACCTGGCGCTTCAGAATGGAGATCTGCTCATTGTAGGGGGCAATGGCTTCAACGACCGGCACATCGAGTTCCGGAGGCAGGTTGAGGCCATGATTGTTGCCAAACCAAGCCTTGAGGGCCAGATTGCCGCGTGGTTCAAAGTCGGGTTTAACGCCATTCAGCATCATGACAGCTGTCATAGCCTGCGGAATATGGGCGATATTGGTCACCACAGCCCCACGAGCGGAGCAGATGGGAGTTTCTGGAGTAAAGATGCCCTTGACCCCGAATTTCTCCATGAACCACTCTTCTTTCGAGACGGCGTTATCACCCGATCCGGCGATGGCTCCTGCATGGCCGCAGGCCCGGGTCAGTTTGGCCTTCCAGCGACCGACAATACAGGCAACAGTCGGCTTGCGGATATCAAGATCCTTTTCGTAATAACCACCTGGTTCGATGTACATGACAGCACATTTGCTGCGGTCATCGTGGTGCAGGGCATAGACAAATTCCGGTGCGGCAAAGTGGATATAGATGTCTTTTCCGGAAGAGACCGAGACCGTTGAGCCCCATCCTGCTGTCAGCAGATAGGTGGCAATGGTCGTAGTAAAATTGCCGGAGTTCGAGAAGATGGCGACCGAGCCCGGTACCAGTGATTCCTCCGGACTGGCCCCTCCCAAAGCGCCACCAATGCGCACTTTGTGATGAGCATCGGCAATACCAAGGCAGTTGGCCCCAAACAGGTCGACGCCGCGCTGCTGGCAATATTGACGAATAATCCGACTGTGGCTGACGGGGACTTTCTCGGTAAGAATGACGACTTTTTTCAGTTCCGGGTTGACGCGGACGGCCTCAATGACGGAATCGCGCACTCCAGACGGCGGTACGTAGACGACCGCGACATTGAACCGGTGTCCGGCTTCCATCGCCTCCAGCACATTGTGATAGACCGGAATGGGGCCGATGGGTGTATTAAGGGTGGTTCCGGAGCGTCCCGGCATGGTACCGCATACGATATTACCACCGGAGTAGACGTGGCTCACCGGCGTGACGGTACTGCTTTCTCCCCCTGTAATGTTGAGAACGCAAACCCGATCGTCACGGGTGGCAATGTCGGCCAGGGAGTGAATTCCCATGTAGTAGGGAAAGGCGACCTCCCCTTTGGCGTGGACAAAATTGGAACCTTTATTCAATTCTGAGATGGACAATTGTCGTTGCATGGCAGACCTCAATTTTTTAGCGATGACGGATCAGGCATGGACACCAAGTTTGCGGGCTATTTCAGTCCGTCCTCCTTTGGACATCCATTCATCTGCTGCCTGGGCATAATTGACCACTTCACTCATGGCCGAGTCGTAACCAAAGACACGGTAGGGCAACCCCAACGCATCAAGCGTGTCCTGCATGTACCCTAAACCGCGAACCAGGTTGGGGCCACCACGCCCTATGACGACGAACAGAGGTGTTGGACCATGGGTGGAGAAATGGGCGCGCAGGGCGTCTGCCATGGCACGGAAAGTCTCGTAAATATCGGTATTGTTGGCCTTGCCACCGATGATGAACAGCACATTGCTCTGCTTCAGCCAGTATTGATAGGTGATCCGGCTGATATCAAGCATTTTCTGATAAGGAGGATTGCCGCCAAAATCAGAGGAAATGGTGGCTGCATCACCGAGCAGTTCTGTGACCAGGGCATTGGCGCCACCACCAAATGTCATGGCGGTGATGGTACCACGTTCGTTGATCACGAAGACATCGGATTGTCCCTGATAAGTGCGTAGCTGGTTAACCTCGGTCTCAAATTTTGACAGGCTGTTTCTGTCCAGATCGTCCGGAAGATCGAGACGGTGCCAGTTGGGGTCGTCGGTGTCAAAGGCACATTTGAAGTCACAGGCCACCGGGACCAGGCGACCCCCTTCCGATGCCATGCGGATGGGATTCAGCTCCAGAGTGGTCATGCCGTAATGATGAAACAGATCCCATAGCTTTGGCAGATGTTGTACCAGTGGGCTGATGATCTCTCCTGGCGCCCCCATTTTCATCAGGGCATTGGAGACAATGAACCCCTTGAATCCGGTCAGTGCATCAAAGGGGACCACGGCAATCTGGTCCTGTCCCAGTTCCTCGATGTCCATGCCGCCGTGATGCGTAATCGTGATGGTTGGTGCACGAAACAGGGTGCTGTCGGTTAGAGAAAAGTAAATTTCATGTTCTGCCCGGACAAAACTCTCAAAGGTGACACCTTCCGACTTGGCGTATTGATTTCCGTGCCGGTGCTCAGCGAAGTAGAGGCGTTCTTTTTCCTTCAAGGCGGTAACAACATCGGTTGCCTTGCCAATCAGGCCGGCCTTCCCTTTTTTACCGATACCACCCTTGAAAATCGGCTTGATCAGTACGCCGCCAAATTTGTCAATCAAGGCCTGAATCTCTTCCTTGGAGGCTTCTGGTCCAAGGATTGTTGCGGTGGGAAAACCAACGTACTTGAGCAGTTTGGCTCCCCAGTTCATACCAGTAATTTGCATCGATAGGCTCCCGGTTCAATAACGTCCACCACGTCGTGGATGACTCGTCTGTGGCTGATTTTTCATCACAGAGTAAAATACACAATATACGGCACATGATAAACGATAATTGGCTGGAAAAAAAGCAAAAAAATAGGCAATGGTTAATTGCCTACTTCTCGAGAACGAAAGGGATAAAGACATGAAAATGGCGGGAGCGACGGGGCTCGAACCCGCGACCTCCGGCGTGACAGGCCGGCATTCTAACCAACTGAACTACACCCCCTCACCGCCTTGACATGGCTGGCACTGTAAACCGAAAGGCCAACCTTGTCAAGAATAAAATCTGATTGGCACAAGATTTGGCTGGTCAGGGATGGTTGGGTGCAGTATCATGGCCGTGCCCCTTCAGTGACTCGGCCCAAATGGAACAGATCATTGAGCTGGAACGCGCGCTCAATCATGCCAGGACCATGGCAACCGATGCTAACGACAAGAGTGGTTTTGAGCAAAACAGAAAAAAAGTAACTGTTCAGCCTGATTTGAGCTGATCGAGATCAGACCGTTGATTGTGACTAT
>JADGCH010000122.1 GCA_015229115.1 Magnetococcales bacterium | reverse complement strand
TAGTCACAATCAACGGTCTGATCTCGATCAGCTCAAATCAGGCTGAACAGTTACGTGAAGATTATGATGATCCCCACCACTGACCCCGACCGCATGACCGCTGAAGAGCGCCTGACCGAAGTAGCGGCCATCCTGTCCGCTGGTATCAAGCGGCTGCTGGAAAAACGCAAGAGAGAGAATATTCCGGTTGATAAACCGCTGGTTAGACGCAGTAATGTCCACCAAAACAACCCATAAGGAGAATGGACATGGTGACAGATGTAATCAGACGCGTGGCAGCCTTGCCAGGATTATCGACAGAGGAGTTGCGCAAGATGTGGAAAGAACTGTGCCAATCGGAGCCGCCGGCGCACAACAAGGCGTTTCTGGTGAAACGACTGGCTTATCGCATTCAGGAGCTGGCACATGGCGGCGTACCCGTGCAGACCGAGCAACGGCTGGAACGGGTGGCCAATGATGAGCCAGAACCAGAGAAGAAACGGCCGCAGGGGGAGAGACTGTTGCCAGGGACTCGGCTGATCAGGGAGTGGAAAGGTGTGGAACATTGCTGCACCGTGCTGGATGACGGTTTTGAGTATCAGGGTCGCCGGTTTGGCAGCCTGTCGGCGGTAGCCAACTTTATTACCGGAACACGATGGAATGGCCTATTGTTTTGGGGGTTGAAGAAATGATCAAGCCATCGGTAACACCGAAAGTGCGTTGTGCGGTCTATACCCGCAAGTCCACTGAAGAAGGGTTGGACATGGAGTTTAACTCATTGGATGCACAACGTGAGTCGTGCGAGGCCTATATCACCAGCCAGAAAGGTGAAGGCTGGTACTTGGTGCCAGACCGCTACGACGATGGCGGCTTCTCAGGTGGCAACCTGGATCGGCCGGCGCTCAAGCGGCTGATGGCCGACATCGAGGCTGGCAAGGTCAATGTGGTGGTGGTTTATAAAATAGATCGGCTGACCCGATCGTTGATGGACTTTGGCAAGCTGGTGACCGTGTTTGAGCAGCATGGTGTCACCTTTGTCAGTGTCACCCAGTCGTTCAACACCACCACATCCATGGGACGGCTGACGCTGAACATTTTGCTATCGTTCTCACAGTTCGAACGAGAGCTGTCCGCTGAGCGCATTCGAGACAAGATATCAGCTTCCAAACGCAAAGGCATGTGGATGGGTGGCTACGTGCCATTGGGATACCGGGTCGACAGCCGCAAGCTGGTGATTGTACCAGAAGAGGCGGCCACGATACGCAGCCTATTCCAACGGTTTCTGGAGATTGGCTCGGCCACCGAGCTGGTCCAAGAGCTGGCTGAAGCGGGTGTCGTTGGTAGAAGTGGCAAACCGATCAGCAAGGGACTGTTGTATCGCATGTTTGCCAATCGCTTGTATGTAGGTGAGATCGCCATTGGCAAGGATTCGGTCCCCGGGGAGCATGAGGCCATTATTGATAGAGAGCTGTGGGATCGGGTGCATGCGGCGTTGCAAAGCAACACCCAAAAGCGTGCACCCAGGAGCAACCGGTTGCAGACCCCGGCGCTGTTGCGCGGGATCATCCACTGCCGCCATTGTGGCCGAGCCATGAGTCCCTCCTTCACCCGCAAGGAAGGTCGGCTCTACCGCTACTACGTGTGCCAGACCTCCATCAAAACCAGCTACGCTGCCTGTCCGTTGCGCACCGTAGCAGCAGGTGAGATCGAGACCGTGGTACTGAGACAGGTGCGCAACATGATCCAGTCGCCGGAGTTGGTGGTCAAGACCTGGCGCAACGACGATGGGGTGTCTGAGCAGGAGGTGATCGAGGCGCTGAAGCGATTGGATCCAGTATGGGAGGAGCTGTTCCCCGTAGAACAACAGCGGCTGGTACAGCTACTGATTGCCAAGGTGGATGTGGCCAAGGATGGCGTGCAAGTACACTTGCGCTCAGCAGGCTTGGGAACGCTGGCCAGAGAACTCCGTGACATCGGCAACAATAGAGAGGTGGCAGCATGAAAGTGGAAGTGAACAACGACGGTACCGAGATTGTGGTGACCATTCCCATGTGCCTGCGTCGGCGCGGGGGTCGCAAGCTGATCATAGCACCCGAAGGCATGGCCGAGGAACCGCCAACGCAGCCACGTGACGCCAACCTGGCGAAACTGGTGGCCAAAGCGCACCGGTGGCTGAAGATGCTGGAAAGTGGTCAATTTGCTTCCATCACAGAGCTGGCCGAGCATGAGAAGATGGACCGGTCCTACCTGGCCAAGATCCTGAAGCTGACCTTGCTAGCGCCAGACATTATTGAGGCGATACTGGATGACAGGCATCCTGATGTGCTGACATGGCGGGTGTTGAGCCAACCGTTTCCGATGCTGTGGGAAGAGCAGCGGGAAATGTGGGGGTTGCCAGAACTGTGAGGAAGAAGCCAACCCATTCAATCGTGTCTTGATAGATGTTGCTCCATTACAGCTCGCCATCCATAACACATTCAAAAAAATCATGGTGAGCCCATTATTTCCTTTACTTGTCACCAAGAATTGGTGTAACTGTCTAACCAACAAAAAATACTATTAAAACATAGTGTTGTATTGTTTGTAATCCCCCATCAAGGAACAGAAAATGAATCAAATTAATGAATCACCATCGGACCACAGTAGGGGAATTTGTCATGAATGAACATCAGATGACCCTACCACTCATCCGTGCCGCCCAGTACGTCCGTATGTCTACGGAGCATCAGCAATACTCTACAGATAACCAAGCAGATGTCATTCGTGAGTTTGCCAACAAACATGGGATGGAGATCGTTCGAACCTACGCCGATGAGGGGAAAAGCGGTCTTAACCTAGAAGGTCGTGTTGCTCTCCAGCAGATGCTTGATGATGTGACCTCTGGCAATGCCGATTTTGAAGTCATCCTGGTTTACGATATTAGTCGCTGGGGGCGATTCCAAGACGCCGATCAAAGTGCCTATTACGAATATGTATGCAAACGGCACAAGATTCAGGTCGAATACTGTGCTGAAATGTTCACTAATGACGGTTCCACATCCTCTGTTATCATCAAAAACGTCAAACGCGCTATGGCAGGTGAATATAGCCGCGAGTTGTCCAAAAAGGTATTCCTGGGACAATGCCGCCTCATTCAATTGGGTTATCGGCAGGGAGGAATGGCTGGATTTGGATTGCGGCGAATGCTCGTTAACACAGCTGGCATTCCCCAACGGGTACTCAAGCTTGGTGAGAGAAAAAGCCTTCAGACTGAACGAGTCATACTGGTGCCAGGACCGGAGAAAGAAATAACCACCGTCAACTGGATCTACGATCAGTTTATAAACCACAATAAAAAGGAAAGCCAGATTGCCAAAGAACTCAACGAAAACGGCATCCTAACAGAAATGGCACGGGAATTAAAGGAACAGGAACTGGAAGACGATGGCAGACATCTCTGGAACCGGGCACTCATCAATCAGATCCTAACCAACGAAAAATATATCGGCAATAATATTTACAATCGGCAGTCTTTCAAGCTCAAAGCAGAGCGCATTGTTAACCCACCTGATATGTGGATCAGAGGTAACGGTGTCTTTGATGCCATCATTGAACCCAAACTGTTCTATATCGTTCAAGGCATTATTCAGGAGCGTAATCGCAGTTACAGTAACGAAGAAATGCTGGAACTGCTCAAACAACTCTACCGGAGCAAGGGATTCCTCTCCGGTATAATCATTGATGAGGCTGAGCATATGCCAACCAGTAGTGTCTATAAGCAGCGGTTTGGCAGTCTTATTCGCGCTTACAAAATGGTTGGATTTACTCCAGACATAGATTACAGCTACCTAGAGGTCAACAAGCGTTTGCGGGAGATGCACCCTGTCGAGGTAAGACGAGTGATCACCACCATCGAAGAGATGGGAGGTATGGTCAGACAGGACCGTGCCAACGATCTATTGACCATTAACGAAGAGTTTTCTGCTTCCCTTGTTATTGCCCGCTGTCATGCAACCTCCTCCGGTTCTTCTCGATGGACTGTCCGTTTTGACACCAGTTTGCATCCCGATATAACCATCGCTGCCAGAATGGATGCGGACAATGAAAAAATCCAGGATTTTTATTTATTGCCTACCCGTGACATCCAGAAAAAGAGTGTGTTGCTGTCTCAGGATAACGGTATCTTTTGGGACGCTTTCCGTTTTGACTCATTGGATTTCTTTTTTGCCATGGCCCGCAGAGTCTCGGTGGTTAGGAAGGTAGCATGAACAAAGATTTTCCCAATGACATCCAAATGATTCCTATCAAACAGATTGATGTACTCAATCCACGCGTCAGGGATCAAAGAGATTTCAAGAATATCGTGACCAATATTTCTCATGTTGGGTTGAAGAAACCCATTACTGTCACCCCTCGGACAGACACTCATCCACAGCGTTACTATTTGGTTTGTGGTCAGGGGCGGATGGAAGCCTTTATCGCCTTAGAGCAGAAAGAGATTCCGGCGTTTGTTATTCATGCTTCCGAAGAGGAATGTTTGATTATGAGCCTTGTAGAAAATATTGCTAGGCGTCAGCATCAACCCACAGAGCTATTTCAGACGATTGTTGAACTTAAAGCCCGTGGTTACTCCAATGTTGAAATTGGTAAAAAGATTGACATGAGCGATGGCTATGTTGGGAGTTTCGTTAAATTGCTGGAAAGCGGCGAAGATGGGCTGGTACGGGCAGTGACCAATGGACGTATTCCAATTACAGTGGCCGTAGAAATTGCAACTGTTGGTGAAAAGGAAGCGATGGAGGCCTTGCAGAAAGGCTATGAGTCAGGAGACTTACGAGGAGCACAATTCCTCAAAGCTAAAAGGCTGGTTGAAATGCGCACACGTTGGGGCAAGCAAATCAAACATCCCAAGTCTAGCAACAGAAGCAATAAGATTACCGGTAATTCTCTGGTGAAAACAATACAACAGGAAGCAGATCGACAGCAATCCCTGGTCCGAGAAGCTCAACGTGCCCGTCGACAAGTATTGTTTGTAGAATCAGCTATCAAACGGCTGCGATTCGATCCAGGGTTCGTGAACCTGCTGCGGGCCGTCAAATTAGATAGCATGCCCGAGATGCTGGATGAAAGGATCAGACAGTGACCAACGAAATTCCTACCGAGGTACTGCCTATTAACATGGCGTTTGAACCTAAGGGGATTACAATTCCCCTTGATCGTATTCTACCCACTAAAAAG
>JADGCH010000121.1 GCA_015229115.1 Magnetococcales bacterium | reverse complement strand
CGGTTTCGAGCGAGCCCAGTACGCCCAGTTCTCCTTCTACCGATACGCCAATGGCATGGGCCATGGTGACTACTTCACGAGTCACGCTGACGTTGTAGGCGTAGTCGGCTGCTGTCTTGCCATCCTCACGCAGCGAACCATCCATCATGACGCTGGAGAAACCACTGCGGATGGCACCGTAACAGACAGCGGGGGATTGGCCATGATCCTGGTGCATGACGACCGGAATATCAGGATGACTCTCCAGCGCTGCCAGAATCAGGTGGCGCAGATAGGCCTCGCCAGCATATTTACGCGCTCCGGCCGATGCCTGCAGAATAACCGGACTGTCGGTCTTGTCGGCAGCACGCAAAATGGCCCGCACCTGCTCCAGATTGTTGACGTTGAAGGCCGGAATACCATACCCATGTTCTGCTGCATGATCAAGCAGCTGTCGCATCGATACCAGAGGCATGTGTCATCTCCCTTAATTTCTGACTAATTTCTGAAAAAATCCATCAAATTTAAATAGCTACCAACAATTGGCCAGCCGTTGCCGTGGTCATCATCTGGCGCAGGGACCGACGCCAGTGGCTCGGTTGCCGATCAAGCAGCCGGTAGCTGTCACGGCAATCAAGCACGCTGTAGGCTGGTCGACTGGCTGGCAGAGGATAATCCTCGCTACCAATGGGCTTGATAGAAGTCGCTGTTGCTGCCAGCAAGCCACACTGCTCGGCTTCTTCCTGGATGGCCACGGCAAAGTCATACCAGCTGCAAGCCCCTGCATCGGTCCAGTGCAAGATCCCCCGCAATTCTGGCTTGGTTGCAGCCTGCCAGATGGCCTGCGCCAGTCCCTTGGCCCAGGTTGGTGTGCCGATCTGATCACAGACCACGCCCAGCTCTGGCCTCTGGCGCAGCAACCGGAGGATGGTCTTGGGGAAATTGTGTCCATGTGCCGAATAAACCCATGCTGTGCGGATCATCAGCGCCTGGCCACCGGTAGCCTCGATAACGGCCTGCTCACCAGCCCGTTTGGTGCGGCCGTAAACACTCATCGGGTTAGGCTTGTCCTGTGGCCGGTAGGGGTGCGACTGGAGCCCATCAAAAACGAAGTCGGTTGAGACGTGAATCAGACGCGCCCCAACCTGCGTGGCTTGTCGTGCCAGACAGCCTGCTCCGAGATGGTTGACACGATCGGCCTGATCGCTGTCGCTTTCGGCACGGTCAACAGCGGTATAGGCAGCGGCATTGATCACCAGGTCGGGCTTGAAACGAGACATCCACCCGGCAACGTCCGACTCGTTGGTGATATCGAGCTGGTCAACATCAACCGCTTCAATGATCCACGGGCACCCCGGCGGGATAGTCTGACACAGCTCCCAGCCAAGCTGACCAGCACTACCGGTAATGAGTATCTTCATGGTCCCTCATGGTTGAACTTCCTGTTCCAGACAGGATGAAGCATTGGTCACCGGCAGGAAGACACGAAACAGGGAGCCTTTGCCGGGTTGACTGCTGACGGTAATGGTTCCACCACATTCGATCACGATGCCGTGGGCGACGGAAAGGCCCAGACCGCACCCTTCATCCACCTGTCGGGTGGTAAAGAATGGATCGAAGATGCGCTCACAAACCGATTCATCCATGCCGGCACCGCTATCGTGCACCGACAGGCAGGCAAAACAGCCTGGCTGAAGCTGGTGGATACGGGCATCGTCGGCGCTCAGCAGCAGCGCATCCAGGGAGATATCAATGGTACCTTTCTGATCCCCAACGGCCTTGACGGCGTTGTCGATCAGGTTGAGCAGCACCTGCCGTATCAGATCCGGGTCGGCCAGTACACAGGCCTGTTTCATGGTCAGGTGCGGCTGAATCACGATGACCGTCGGCAACTGGCTGCGGTACAGCTCAATGACATCTTCGATCATTTCGTTCAGTACAACAGAGCGACGCTTTTGTGGCGATGAGCGACTGAACAGCAGCAACTGCCCCACCATGTTGCGTGCCATCAGACCGGCATTGAACACCTCGTGCAGATACTTGATGGTAATATTGGCGCTATGGCGCGGATCATAATCCAGTGCCAGCTCGGTATAACCCAGCATGGTCGACAGGATATTATTGAAATTGTGGGCAATACCGCTGGCTAAGGTGCTGAGCGACTCCAGCCGCTGTGAACGATAGGACTGTTTCTCGATATGACGCGACAGGGCCTCATCAATCTGCTGTTGCCGACGCGACTGACTGACGTAGCGTTCCCGCTCGATGATAACGGGCAGACGATGAAGGTCGTCCGGTGCCAGCAGATCCTGAACTCCCATCTGAACCATCTCTCGGGCCGTTGCTATATCGAAGTGATCGACCAGCATGACAACCGGTAGGGCCATCTGGTGACGCTGTACCAAGCGCATGGTGTCGTCCAGCTTGATCTCACTGTGACCGGCGCGCAGATCGGTCGTGATCAGCAGATCCCAGCTTTTTTCCACCAGCGCCGCACGCAACTGATACAGCTGATCGATGGAACGGCAGTAGGGCAGGAAGCCGGCATCGGTCAATACCTGCACCACCCGTTGTTCCTGTTGCGCCGTGTGGACCACCAACAGAACATGTAGAATATGACTCATCGTGTAACCACCCGATGCCGCTGTGGATGAGGATTGCCAGTTGCCAATCGGTCGCAGAAAACCTACCATGACACTCTGCCAACACCACCATTGTATCAGAAAAAGAGGCCCTATGGAACAGACTACTGAACAGATCATCGAACAACTGCGACAGGATAACAAGGCGCTCCAGGAACAGGTGGCAGCCGCCCTGCGTATTCTGCTGCGCGTCCCTCACGGTCAGGGCGACCATACCGACTATTGCCGTTTTCAGAACGGTGGTTTGCCACCTACTGGACAGCAGCCCTGTCACTGCCATGTTTCCCTGGTACAACGGGCCTTGCGTGAAGGGTTGGTCTGACGGGCATCCAATTTATCCACAACTTATCCACAACCTGTGAATGAAATTGTGGATGAATTGTGAGGTAACCTGTGGATAAGTGGCTCAGGCCTCGCCGACGGTCTCCATCATGACCATCGTCATGGCTTCAGAGGGATTCCTGCCGCTCCAGATCACCCACTGAAAGGCTGGAAAAAACCGCTCGCTTTCATAAACCACCGCCTTGATAATGACCTCAATCTGCTTGCTGGCCAAGTAGCTACCGCGCAGCGGCAACACAATGCGATAAACCGGTATCGCCTCTTCCTGCCACAGCTCAAAGTGACCGAGCCATACCTGCTGGTTGATCAGGCTGAGCAGCTCAAAAACCTTCATCTGCAGATGCTTGGGGATTTTTATGTTCAGGTAACAGCTGAACTGTATGTAGTGGTTGTCGACGTAGTAGGCCACCATGAGCCGCAGGGCGCCCCACTGTGACGCAATCTCGCTCCATAACTCATTTTCATCGTCGCGTTCAACCGGCCAATCACGGCTAAGAAGGTAGCTTTCCACTTTCTCAACAGGATGCTTGCCCGTCATCTCTTCTTCCGACATCAGCATCATATTGAGTCGATACCTCTTTTGAGATTCTGCCATGCCTCACCCGCCATGTCTCACCCAATTATGGAAACCAAACCAGCCCGTCATTATGCCAAAGAGAGACTCCACTGGCAAGCCAGGATCGATAGTAACACAGCGGCCAAGTCGGCGATAAGGGCTGCAGCCAGGGTATGACGCATACGACGCACCCGTACGGCGCCAAAATAGACCGCCAGTACATAGAAGGTTGTTTCCGACGAGCCCTGCAAGGTACTGGCCAACAGACCGGCATAACTGTCCGGTCCGATACGGCTATCCTGCAGCAGTGAAGCCAGCAGGCCATAGGCCCCTGAACCAGACAGGGACCGTAACAGGGCCATAGGCAACACCTCGGCTGGCAATCCGATGGCTGTCGTCCAGGGGGCCAGCAGGGCCACGACAGATTCCAGACCGCCGCTGGCCCGCAGCATGGCCACGGCTGACAGGATGGCGATCAGATAGGGTATGATGCGCACAGCCACATCAAAACCCTCTTTAGCCCCCTCAATGAAGGCCTCGTAGATGGCCACGTGACGGATCCAGCCGAAAGCAATGATGGCGGCCACCACAACCGGCAGGGTCCACGGGGAGATCTGGCGCGCATAAATCAGCGACATTGGTATCAGCAGCAACAGCAGCGCCACAGTCAACCAGCCAATCCAGGGCGCATAGCCTTCCTGTTGCTGCATCGATTCATCAATGGTGGCGGGTTCTGGTAGGGTCGCAGTGGTCGATGACACCACAGGTGACCAGCCCTGTAGCAGTCGTGCCACCAGAATGGCCACAGTTGTCGCACCGAAGGAAGCAAACAGCGTGGTGGGCAGCACCGCAGCTGGGTTGGTTGATCCGGACGCCGCACGCAGGGCGATAATGGTGGTTGGCATGAGCGTAATGCTGGCGGTGTTGATGGCCAGAAACAACGCCATGGCGTTGGTGGCCGTACCAGGAGCCGGATTGAGCCGATCCAGTTCCTGCATGGCACGAATCCCAAATGGTGTGGCCGCATTGCCAAGACCGAGCGCATTGGCGGACAGATTCATGATCATGGCCCCCATGGCTGGATGGGTGGCGGGCACTTCAGGAAACAGGCGGATCATCAACGGCCGGATCAATCGTGCCAGCATGCGTAACAGGCCAGCCTGTTCAGCGATTTTCATCAGGCCCAGAAAGAAGGCCATGGTGCCAACCAGGTGAAAGGCCAACTGGACCGCATCGTTGGCAGCTGTGACCATGGCAGTGGTCAACAACTGCATCGGCGCCTCACCGGAGAGTAGCTCCACGTGCCACTGATGCCATGCTGACAACAGCACCGAACAGAGGATCATAGTGGCAAACAGGTTATTCAAGGTGGGTGTCTCCATGGGTGACGTAAAAATGCGGAATCATGACCAAAAAACTTGCGCATCAGAGAGGCATTTGGTAATGATGGGGACATCGGATGGGTGGCCGAGTGGTTGAAGGCAACGGTCTTGAAAACCGTCGAACCGCGAGGTTCCGTGGGTTCGAATCCCACCCCATCCGCCACAACTATTAGGGCATTGTTTCTCTGTTGCCGTACCAGCTTTTGCACTTCCTGATTTGTCCCAAGAAATACCAATGTTTCCAATGGTTAGCGCGTATGTGGTAAACCCGTCTCAGCACCAACTTTGCCGCTAAAATGGGTTCACCACGCTTTCTATTCTCTCTCCGCCGCTGTTTCTCTGTTTCAACTATACCGTT
>JADGCH010000120.1 GCA_015229115.1 Magnetococcales bacterium | reverse complement strand
TAGTCACAATCAACGGTCTGATCTCGATCAGCTCAAATCAGGCTGAACAGTTACATCAAATCAAGGTGCAGCTTATCCGCCAGTTCTACCAACATGGCTTTGACCGTCAGCAGATTATCGATCTGTTTCACTTCGTTGATTGGGTGATGCGGTTACCACAAGAGATGGAGCGGCAGCTATGGCAAGAGATTGGTCAATTGGAGGAGGAAAAGAAAATGCCTTATATTAGCAGTGTACAACGCATCGGTGAGCGCCAGGGCGAACAGTCTGTGCTGCTGCGCCTGCTCCATCGTCGTTTTGCTACCCTGCCATCCTGGGTTGAACCCAGGGTGCTCAACGCTAGCCTCGATCTGCTAAGAGAGTGGACCGACCGCATTCTCGACGCCCGTTCACTGGAGGAGATCTTCGGTGATGAGGCGCAGGCCGCGCACTGAGGTCATAACCACCGTATGTTATGAGGTTATTTGCGCCGTTGCGCCAGTTGCGCCATGGGAAAATTTTTTCTCTGCCCCCTTGCGTCATAAGATTTAATGTTTATATTAACGTAAACATTGGCCAATCGAGCTGGAGAAGAGCATGGCAGGGAATAGGGCTTTTGGAGAACGGATCAGGCAAGCACGGGAAGTCAAAAAACGCGATAACCCATCCTTTTCGCTGCGTCAGTTTGCCATGTCGGTGGGAATCAGCGCTACCTTTCTCAGCAAAGTGGAGAATGGTGAATTTGATCCACCGGCTCCCGACAAGATCAAACGTATCGCTATGCTGCTGGATATCAACGCCGATGAGCTGCTGGCCTTGGCCAACAGGATTGATCCGGAACTGCCGGAAATCATTCGCGAGCATCCTCGGGCTATGGCCGATTTTTTGCGCACCGCGCGCGATGTCCAACTCAGTCGTCAAGAGATTGAGGCCATGACGCGCCGCATCCGTGAAGAGCACCGTGTCGCCAAATCGGGGGAAAGTGGATGAGACCGATCAAGGCCGATTATCTGCCGAAAGGCGACATCGAGAGGGCAACGCAGCAACTATTAGGGCAGTATCAGCAGCGCTTTCCTCTCCACGATGATCGGCCCATTCCGGTTGAGGAGATTCTGGAGAGTCAGGGGCTGACCCTTGAGCTGGAGGACATTAGAGCCTCCCACGGTGCCGGTGTGCTGGGCTATTTATCGGTGCAACAGCGTCTGGTGGTGGTGGACTATACACTCGATCCGACCGAGGACCCCGGTCAGGAGGGACGTTATCGCTTTACCATCGGCCATGAGTTGGGTCATTGGTGGTTGCATCGCCATCTGATCGACCGATCCATAGCTGGGCAGCTCAGCCTGTTTGATGAGGTGGAATCACCCGACTTTATTTGTCGTTCTGGTGATATTGATCCCGTTGAATGGCAGGCGAACCAGTTTGCTGCCTTTCTGTTGATGCCCACCGAGAGGGTCAAAAGCGCCTGGATTGCCCTCCATGGCACACTGGTTCCCTATCTGGCGGCAGAGGAAATGGCCGAACAGCGGGCCTCTTCTCGTTGGTATGGTCGATCCGATAAGCCACCAGTGGCCCTGGCGCGACGGTTGGCATCACAATGGGCTGTCTCTGCACAGGCCATGCAACTGCGGTTGCTGGATATGGGGCTTGTGCGGGACGAACGGCCCGGCGACCAGCTGTTCTACTAGCGGTCAGCCGATTTTTTTTTTCACTCAACTGTTTAGTATTTACTTAAAATTCGTGGAGGTTTTGATGGAGGATTGGCTTGATTTCAACAGCGCCGATTGTCAGAAACAGTTGGCTTTGATTCCTCATGGCACCATTGCGCCGGTACGTCTGCATATCAGGCCGGGCGGCTATGATGATGACAGTCGGGGTTGGAACGGCGGTTATGCCAGTTGCAGCCGTAACGGTGGTTCGATTTTCCTGAGCTGTGAATTTGTTGTCATCGACGGTCCTTACGCCCAGCGCAAGGTGTGGAGTTCGATTGGCCTGCACAGCGATAAAGGGCCGGAGTGGGCCAACCAGGGCCGTTCGTTCATCCGTGCCATTCTGAACTCGGCACGTGGTTTTTCTGATCGCGATCTTTCTGCCGCAGCCATGAATGCGCGTCGTATCAACGCTATGGCCGATCTGGATCGGATTGAGTTCATCGCCAAGATCGAGATCGAGCTGGATGGGCAGCAGAAGCAGCGCAATGTCATCAAACGCGCCATTACGCTAGACCATCAGGAGTATGCGCCGTGGTCATCCAAATTATTCATGGATGTTCCCTTCTGAACATAACAAGGAGATGGACCGTATGCTGGATTTCAATGATGTTGCGTTACCGAATGAATCAGATCGTCCCATGCCACAGCAGTGGCTGGATGGTGCGTTGATCAAGGAGCAGTTGCTGAAGCGACTGGGCGATGTGTTGCAATACCTGCTGCCCAATGGCCAGGTGCGTGGTGATCGTTTCCATGTTGGCAATATCCAGGGTGATCGGGGTCACAGTCTTGAGGTGGCATTGGCCGGACCCAAGGCTGGTATGTGGCTTGATCGTGCCACCGGTCAGGGCGGCGATATCCTGCATCTGTGGGCAGCCACCCAGGGAATGGATTGTGACGGGGACTTTACCACCTTGCTGGCCACGATAACCGATTGGCTGGGGATGACAGTCCCATCCCATCAACCACCGGCTATGGATCGGCTCGGTGCTCCAACAGGCAAGTGGGATTATCACGACCGCTACGGTCGGTTGGTAGCCTGTATTTACCGCTACGACAGCAGCACGGGTAAGGTTTTTCGTCCCTGGGATGTAGTTGCCCACAAATGGCAGGCTCCTCCTGAGCCCAGACCGCTGTACCATCTGCCCGCCATTCTGCCGGCACGGCAGGTGATCGTCGTAGAGGGAGAGAAGAGCGCTCAGGCTCTGATCGATCTGGGTTTTGTGGCGACAACGGCTATGAACGGTGCCCATGCACCCACAGGGAAAAGTGACTGGTCTCCCCTGGCTGGTAAGGAGGTGCTGATCTGGCCCGATCACGACGCTCCGGGTCAGACTTATGCTGAAGCGGTAGCAACCGCTTGTTTGACGGTGGGTTGTGCCTCGGTAGCTATCCTGGTCATTCCAGTTGATAAGCCAGCCAAGTGGGATGCTGCCGATGCTGTGGCTGAGAAGCTTGATGTGGCCGCGTGGCTGGCCGGCGCTGAGCGGCAGATACGTACCCAGGAGCCAACGTTACTGACAACAGCACCATCTCCATGGACAAACCCCTATCCCGTTGAGGCCCTGCCCCTGGTATTGCGTCGGGTGGCAGAGGAGGTAGCACGCTTTGTCAAGGTACCGGTGGCTTCACCGGCGGCGATTGGCTTGTCGGTGGCGGCCCTGGCTATCGGCAAAAAGGCTCGTATTGAAGAGCGCCCGGGACTCTTCCACCATCCGGCCCTGTTCCAGGTGTTGATTGCCGTCAGTGGCGAGCGTAAAAGTCCACCGTTCAAAATCATGACCCGGGTGTTGGAGCAATGGGTTGAAGGGACACTCGAGGCTCATAAGCGCCAAGTGGCCATGGTGAATCATCACAACGAAGTGATTGATGGCCTACTCCGTGCCATGAAGAGCAAGGCCACCCATGTGGACAGCAGCGCCGAGATACGAGGCCCCCTGATCGATCGCATGGCCGATGAGGCCGCCAAGCGGTTGACTGTGCCACCGCATCCACGCATGTTTGCCTCGGATATCACCGAAGAGCGCCTGTTTCAGAAGATGCACCAGCATGGTGGTAGTTACGCCATTCTGGCTGGAGAGGGGCGTCCAGTCATTGATGCCATTCTCGGGCGTTACAGCGGCGATAAGAACCAGACCGGTGATTCTATCTACTTGGCTGGTATCTCGGGTGATACCATTACCCGCGATCGTGTCGGTAATGAGCAGGGACCGGAGGATCGCATGATCGTTCATCCCTGTCTCAATGTCTGCATTATGGTGCAGCCGGATAAATATCTGGCCATGGCGCGTCATCGCTCACTGAGCCAGTCGGGAGCCATGGCCCGTATCTGGCCGGTTGCCCTTCCCAGTCTGGTAGGAACACGGCTGGAGCAGGAAGATGAGCCCGGGCTGGATGAATCCGTCCTACAATCTTACGAGCAGGTGATCACGTTACTGTTACAGGCCGGTGCCACCCATGATGTGGCACAACCATCGGCTGTTCATACCGTTCGGCTTTCCCCTGCTGCCCGTGAGGCTAGGCGTCAGTGGCATAACGATACCGAGCGTTCCATGGCCGATGGGGAAACGCTGGCCGATGTGCGTGATATCGCCAGCAAGATTGTCTCTGCCACGGCCAAGGCCGCCCTGGTCTTGCACCTGTTGGATCAACCCCAGCTGTTGCAACAGCCCGAGTCGGAGCTGGGGGTAGAAACCTGGCAACGGGCTCAGAGTCTGGGGGCCTACCACCTCCAAGAGGCGATCCACATGCAGCGCTTGGCCCACGACAGAGGCACTGAACAGGCTATAGCCCAGAAGAGCCTGGAAACCACAGCGTTGCGCATTATCGACTGGGCGCACGATACCAACCGCAGCCATTTCTCATCACGTGATCTGTGTCACAACGGACCACGTCCCAGACCCAGGAGCAGCACAGTTGCGTCTCTCCTCAGCCTGATGGTCAGCAAAGGCTGGGCCGAACCTGTCCTGTCTGACGCCGGTGTACCAACCGGCCAATACCGCCTCTGCGCCTGATCGTTCCATTTCTTTCCGTTCCTTTGCGCCATTTGTGTCACCCCTATGGAGGCCATCCGGTCCTGTGTGGTGGCGCAGATGGCGCAACAGGCGCAACACTCTACCATCCCTTTCCATACACCACCTATGACCTTATTAGTCCTGCATCTTCAAAACGATTGACATATGATGGACTCTATGATAATGAAACTTATAAAATTTTAGAATGAAGCGGGTCCAGTCTCAAAAAAATGACTCTTATAGCCCAAATGGGTCATGAAAGGGCCGTTTGGCCTTGATAGATTGGGGGGAGCGATCCCTTCTATTAACCATTATTCGTTGGAGATTTTTCGTCATGGCTACTACGGTTACCTTGCCTACCCTCTCCATCTCGGCCACTCACTCCCGTCAGAACGAAGGCAATGCTGGCAACACGGCCATGACCTGCACGGTAACACGCAGCGGCAATCTGAATCAAAGCTCCAGCGTTTCCTGGGCAGTCAGCAGCAGTAGCGCCCAGGCCAGTGACTTTGTTGGCATGGTGCTGCCCTCCGGGGTGCTGCATTTTGCCGCCCACGAAACCAGCAAAACCATTACGGTTCATGTAGCGGGAGATACCATCGTTGAAAACAGCGAGAACTTTACTGTTA
>JADGCH010000011.1 GCA_015229115.1 Magnetococcales bacterium | reverse complement strand
ATAAACACACACTTCACTCGCCCGGAGAACTCCTGCTCCAACGCCTTCAACGCCAGGAGGTTATCTCCGAAGATCAGCCTGTTGTCGAAACTATCGTGTTCGGTCACACGGTGTGGGGCGTGGTGGGAAAGCGTGGCATCCTCCAGCAGAATGCGTGGCTCCAGTCGTGGGCGGTTGTCCTTGCCAATCCAGGTCAGTTCGAGTTTTTGTTTATGACTCATGGTCCGTTCCTTTCATATAGATCAACGGGAACCACTCCGAAATATTGATAACCCATTAGCTTGTGGACCAGTTTAGCCGCTAAAAAATCACTGGCCGGTTGTCCCGCTATCGGTGATAGCTCGGTGATGTCACAACCGACGACATGGCGGCTGCGAAAAACCTGCCGTAACAGTCGCAATAAAGTGTAGTAGTCCAGTCCACCCGGCTCTGGCGTACCAACCGCCGGAACCACTGACGGATCAAGGCCATCGAGGTCGATGGTGATGTAAACGGACGGCAACAGCTGCTCCACCACGCGATCGATCCAGTCGTAGCGCCCCTCCCTTGAGGCTGGCACGATCTGATGGGCCCAGAAAAAGCTGTCATGCAGTCGTTGCTGATCAACAAACTGCCATTCCTCATGACTCAGGGATCGAATGCCCACCCGCACACAGGGAATGGCCAGATCGAAAATGCGCCGCATGACACAGGCGTGCGACCAGGGCGTACCCTGATAACTGTCCCGTAAATCGGCATGAGCGTCAATCTGCAACAGGGAAAAGGGCTCGGGTGACATCGATTGTCTGGCCCGAACCAGGCCGGTGGTGATCGAATGTTCGCCACCCAAAGCGATCAGCCACCCGCCATGAGCCCCATACTGCTGCGCCCGATGCTGAATCGCCCTGATCATGGCCTCAGGACCAGACAGATCGACCTCTAGCGGCTCGGTGGTATGAATAGCAACCGCAGAGAGGTCCCATAACAGTTCCTCGTCAAACCACTCCATCTGCATCGAAGCCGCCACAATGGCCTCTGGCCCTCGGGCAGCCCCGGTCCCATAACAGAGGGTAGCCCCATAAGGAACAGGCATGACAACAACCTGGGCCTGTTGCAAGGAGACAGAATCGACACCGGCAAACGGGGCAAATGACATGGCTATTTGAACGATTGCACCAGAGAACCGACCACTAATCCCCAGCCATCGACCAACACGAACAGGATCAACTTGATGGGCATGGAGATTACCAGCGGTGGCAACATCATCATACCCATGGACATGACCAAACTGGCCACCACCATGTCGACAATGAGGAAAGGCAGATAGATGAGAAAACCAATCTGGAAGGCTGTTTTGAGTTCAGAAATCATGAAGGCTGGAATCAACAGCCGTGTCGGCACATCGTCCGGTTTCTGTGCCTGCTGCATACCGGAAATGCGGACAAACAGGGCCAGATCACTTTCACGGGTCTGCCTCAGCATGAAGCCACGCAACGGGACGAGGGCCCGATCCAGCGCCTGACTTTCGTTGACCTGCTTATCGAGATAGGGTTTGACGGATGCGCTATAGACCTGGTCAAAAACCGGTCCCATAACAAAGAAGGTGGTAAAAAGAGCTAAAGAAATAATGACCTGGTTGGGAGGCTGTCCCTGAAGACCAATAGCCTGGCGTACAAAAGAGAGCACAACGACGATACGAGTAAACGATGTCAGCATGATGAGCAGCGCTGGTGCCAATGACAACAGCGTCATCAGCGCCATGATCTGCAGGGCGACGCCCATCTGCTCCGAGTTGCCAGAAAAGAGAGAAGATAAACCGGACGACTTCGCCGCCGCCTCTGCAGACCACGCCTCCGGTACAAGGAGCAAAGGAAGCAGAAGCATCAGAACAACATTTTTTTTGATCGTCACTGAGAAGGTCCCTCAATTACTGAGTTGGTTCCTCGCGACAAGACTCGTATTCTGTGATTTCGGTCAACAGGGAGACATTCTCACGAGTAACACCAATCAGCCAAGCACGATGACCCAGCTGGATCAGTCGCACCCCGACCCCCGGAGCAAAATTGTGTCCCCCAATAACCCGTATCGGAACGGTATTTCCCTTGCCAGGATAGAGATTCCAACGCTTGCCGACACGCACAGCCACTGCTGCCGCAATGAGAAAAAGCAATAGAAAACCGGCTACCCGTACCGATGCCGTCATCATGTCGACGGGTAGCTCTGCGGCAACTATAGCAGAATCATTGACTGAAGCAATGGCTGAAGTCAACAAAGTCGACGGGCCTTACCGCAAGCTTTCCAGCCGTTCAGACAGGGAAACAATGTCGGTGATGCGGATACCCAGTTTCTCTTTGATCATCACGACTTCCCCATAGGCCAACAATCGATCGTTAACGTAGATCTCCAAGGGCTCATCGGCCTCTTTTTCCAACTCAATCAGCGACCCCTTATTCAATTTCAGTAGATCGCGAATCTGCATCCGTACACTGCCCAGACGTACCGAGATATCCAGGGGCACATCCATCAACAGATCAAGATTTTTCGGCAAGGCCATCATGCCTTCATCAAGATCGGCATTCTTGCTTTGCAAACTGCTGCGCAGACGCGACTTCCTGTCCTCCCCTGCTGAAGGGCTTGGGATATCGTCCAGGTCATCGTCGTCTTCAAAATCCTCATTCATCCTGACCACTCCTGCTTGCTGTTTTTAACAATCGTTCGGTTAATTGTTCTCTTCCTCAATCACCTGTGTCACCCGTATGGCCCTCTTACCATTCATGATACCGGCAACACCCTTGAACTTGGTCAACCCGGACACTTCGATCGGCATCTCATCAGACAGGTCGTTGGGCAGCATGATGACATCCCCTGGTTTCAGCTCAAACATCTCCCGCACCGTCATGGAGACACGGGAAGCAATGGGAACCACTCTTAACGACACCATAGCCAACTGGTAAACCAATGCATTACGCCAAGCAGAGATCCCTTCCACGGCCTCCTTCTGCTGGAACCCTACCTTCAACTGCTGTTTGAACAGCTCAAGAATGACAGCCGGGAAACAAATGGTCAGTGACCCCTCGGTCTCGCCAATCTCGACCGCAAAGGTAATCAGGAACACGGTCTCGTCGAGCGGCATGACGGCGGCAAACTGCGGCTGATTTTCCCAACGGGCTAGAATCAGGCGAAAGGCAGCATCCAGTTTGCGCCATGACATCTCGATCTGCTCACGTGTCACATCCATGATGCGGTCAATCACCTTCATTTCGAAGGTAGAGAAATTGCGGTAAGGTCGCTCCGATTCACCGCTGCCACCAAAAAAGCCCTCAAGGATATGGTACATGACATCGCCGTCGATGGAGATCAATGCCATGGACTGTGAAGGCTCGACACGCAGGATGTTGATAAAAATCGGTGTCTCAAGCACATGGAGAAAACGGCCAAAGATCTGGTTAATGGTCGCTTTCGGCTGAACACGCACCTCCCGTCCCACTTTCTGACTCAACTTGAAAGAAAGCTGGGATGCCAGATGCTCGTTGATCAGATCCAGTCCCGGCAGAGCGCCGACACGAATAGCGGTCTTCTGTCCGAAAACGTAGGCGGTGACCTTCTTTTCCTGCTGCAGGGACGACGCCGGAAGCTCCTCCTCGATGTCATCGACATCAATGGAGCCATCTTCCAGCCCCTTGATCATGGCATCGATCTCTTCCGAGGATAAAATCTGAGACATGGTACGCCGCCTCCCAAGAAACCGTCAAAACAACTGCTACAATTCCTACTGAATGACAAACTCGGTAAAGTAGACCCGAGTGACACTACCATTGATCAATTGGGCATTGATTCTTGACAGCAGCTCGTCGCGCAGACGGAATTTGCCTTCTGGTGCCTGCAGATCCTGGGTGGTCTTGGAAGACATCAAACTGAGAATGATGTCACGAATCTGGGCCTGACGCCGCTCCACCTCCGCCTTCATGGCAGCATTGCCCATCTCTAGCTGAACCGTTACCTTCAAATAACGGTTACCCCTTGGTTCGTTCAAATTGACCAGGAAAGGCTCCAGCTTGAACATTTCTCCAACCAGTTCCGCTGGATCCTTGGGTGTTGGAGCCGCCTGCGGCTCTTTTTTCTCAGTCTCCTCGGCGTGCTTGGTCGCCAGTTTCTGACCAATAAAGTAGCCACCCGCCAAACCGATCAACAGCGCTGGCACCACCAGGATGACGATACGCACGATACCGCCACCACCGCCACCTCCAGCCGCTTCCTGTCCCGCTTCTTCCGCCATGGCATTCCGTCCTTCGCAACAAAACCGCTAAACCGATACTCTATGAAACCTGTTCTCTATCATCTGTTCACCATCGTCATCATTCCAACAGCCGAACAGCTTTTGCAAAACATTCGATCAAGGTCATGCAAGATCGGTTCCCAAATGAATTGTCAAACAAAATGGAACTGTTTCAGAAAATGAGTTTGCTGTCACCTTCCCCCGATCCAGGGGAAGGTGACAGAAGGGGCAAAAGTGGCCAGCGTTGACTCAAAGACTACCGTTTCAAGGACATCAACTCTTCCAGCATACCATCGGTGACACTGACGATACGCGAGTTGGCCTGAAACGCCCGCTGCATGGCGATCATGTTGACAAATTCACCAGACATGTCGACGTTGGACTGCTCCAGAACGAAGCTGCGGATGCCTCCCAGACGACCCGTCTGGGCGAGACCGCCAATATCGGCTCCCGAAGCAGCGGTGGCTTGGTAGAGACTAGCTCCGACCTGGTCCATCCCCTGTTCATCCGGAAAATCAGCCACGGCAATCTGGTAAAGCGGAATGGTTTGACCATTGCTGTAAAAACCATACAGCTTACCATCCTGGTTGACAGAAATGTCCTCCAGAGAACCAATGCCATAACCGTTCTGTGTCTGCGGCAGGGCCTGGTAATCGCCGACAGACTGAATGATGCCATCTCGTCCACTTCCCCCAATGTTTTTCTTGGTCTTTACATCGATCAGTGACGGGTTGCCAAAATTAAATTTGATCTCCTGACCCGTCGATGGCGTTGCTGGGTTGCCACCACTGGTTATAAATGGAAAGGTCGTCCCCCCAAGCGCACTGCTGTACCCTGATGCGCTGTTGACCACACTGGTACCCTCGGCATTCTGGACATCAAGCAGGGAACCATTGGTATCGAACTGCAGATAACCTCCCAGTTTCATCAATTTCGCGGTACCAATCGATATGTCGGATGGCGCTGCAAAACCATAACTTGCGGCAGCTGCCGGATCGACATCGTTTTCATCTGCGATGATGTTAAACTTCCATTTATTGGCCGTTTCAACCCGCTCAAAATGAACCTCGATATTATGCCCACCCCCCTGGGAGTCATAAACCCGTATCGTTGAAGTATAGCCGTTATTATAGTTGGACTGAGCCGGATTAGCGCCATCGCTGACGTACTCAACCCTGGCATCAAGGTTGGCAGCGATGGTGGCGTTGCTGGTTGGTTTACCCAGATGGATGGTGATGTTGTCACCATTGGCAATGGCAAGATTGATATCGTTCATGCCCTTCGGGCTCGGATTGACACGTGTACCGTCCTCATTCAACAGCCAGCCCTGCACGATCATGCTGGCGTTGTTGACCAGATAGCCATCCTTGTCTTTCTGAAAACTACCAGCACGGGTGTAGAAGACCTTATTTTCCTTGGAAGCGTCGTTAGAAACAACGGTCACCTTGCCTGGTTGCAAACCAGCATCCCTCACAATGAAGTAGCCCTTGCCATCAATAGCCATATCTGTCACACGAGAGGTGGTATTGAGGGAGCCCTGGCTAAAACTCTGATCGACCGATGAAAGTCCGACACCGGTACCGACCTGGGTCGATTCGCCGTTACCACTGACCCCGATGGTCTGCACCAGCACATCTTCAAAGGTAGACCGACTGGCCTTGAAACCAGAGGTCTGGGCGTTGGCCAAGTTGTTGCCAATCACCGTCATGGCATCGCCATACTTATTCAGAGCGCTCGTACCAGCCAGCATGGCCTGAATAATAGACATGTTTGTTCTCCCCCGAGTTTGTGCGAAAAATATTTTAGTTTTTTAAGTTACAGGAGCAGTCGTCTACAGATTGACCATCTCGACCCGGACGATCTGATCCAGTGGTACGGTATGACCATTCATGGATAACACCACCTGATTCTTGCTGTCTTTCGAGACCCCGGTGACAATGCCAGCTTCCATCGGCGTCACCGTTACACCTTCTCCGGCACTGTCCCCATCCAGTGTGACGGCAAAACGATAGAGCCCATCCGGCAACGCTACCGCAACCTCATTGTCGCCAGCCTGATAAGACTGGTTGCTGATTTCCTTGACCACATTGCCGTTGCCATCATAAATGGTTAGCTGTGCCGAAGCATGATCGGACAGGTTGAAATGGACCGTACCCTGACCATTGATGGCCTGCATCTGGCGGCCTGGCACCACAACCTGCCGTCCAATGTAGGAAACGGCCTGGTTGATCTGACCCAGTGCACCGGCAGCACCACCCGTCTGGGCCGCCAACAGCTTGTCCAGCACATCACCGATATGCTGCTGCTCCTGCAATGAATTCATCTGTGCCAGCTGATTGGTAAAATCGGAATTCTGCATCGGCTCCAGTGGATCCTGATATTGTAGCTGGGCGGTCAGCATACGCATGAAATCGGTGCGCAGGCTGTCGGCATCGACGCTATTCGATGCCGTTTTGGTTGCATTAGGATCATAGACCGGAATGGTACTGACCGACCCTCTCGGCAAATTGGCTATGTCACTGCTCGTGGTCATGATTGATCTTCCCTCACTGTGCTGCTATTGTTTTTTATTGTCCATCTTGAGCTTTATTTTAACAAGCACCATGCCATGCGGATCTGGTCTGATGAAGTTAATTAACGAATTGATTTTTAGTGAAATTATCGGCAGGTCATCACAGCGGCAGCAACAGGACGGCCGACAAATCAGCTCATGGGGGTAATTTTTTCCTGTTGTGCCGCCGGCAAAGCTGAACAGTAGGCAAGAATCGACTGCATGGTCTCAAACTGGAGAATGGTAGCATCGTTGATTTCGATACCCAAGTGCTGTTCCAGAACCAGCATGACACGCAGATGGCCAAAACTGTCCCATTGAGGATGAGATCCGAGCCCACTATCCTGGGTCAGGGTCTGTGGCGCGCACTCCAGCGCCTCAGCAACCAGCCGGTACACATCGGGTGATGACACGTTCCCTCCTCCTTCGTCAGATCAGAACTTGAATTACAGGGGTGACCATCTTACCATGGTCGTCGGCCATTGAATAGCAAAGGCAAGGAATAATCATCCATGACCCATTCATACATGGCGGAATTGGCCCTGGAGGGCCGGCTGGTATGGTTGATTGGTGCTGGCAAGGTGGCCAACCGCAAGCTGGATGGGCTGCTGCCCTGCGGCGCCAGAGTGGTCGTTTTTGCCCCACAGGCCCATGGTCGGATTGCCGAGCTGGCTGCGACGGGACAGATTGTTCACCACCAACAACCCTTCGATCTTGTTCTGCTGGAGCAGACACCTCGTCCATGGCTGGTGTTTGCCGCCACCGATGACGGTCCGTTCAATCGGGCCATTGCCCAGGCCTGCAGCCATCTCGGGTTGCTGTGTAATTCGGCTGATGATGCGGAAGTAAGCGGGTTTCGGGTTCCGGCTGTGGTGAGACAGGGAGCCGTTACTGTGGCCGTGGCCAGCAGCGGCTTGAGCCCAGCGCTGTCGCGTCTGCTCAAGGAACGGATCGAAAACTGGCTTGAGAGCGGATGGCACTCCCTGGCGGCCGTCTTTGGGACCATGCGTCCCCTGGTACAACAACAACTCGCCGACCCGCTGTTGCGACAGCGGTTCTGGCGTCACATGGCCCAACAAGCCGCAACCGAACAACGTTATCGTTACCAGGACAATCAGCCATGGTTCAAACAGCGGATGGAGCAGTTTCTGAAGTCGTCGAAGTCGTCATCGACCGAGTGATATCGGGTGGTCTGGGCCTGGCTTGGTATGAGGGTCGTACCGTGCTGGTTCCCTATGCCGCTGCTGGCGATCGCCTGCTGGTGCAAGTTGCACCGAATCGGCGGCGCGGCGTCCACCATGGCGCCATCGTTGCCATCCTCTCAGCAGGCCCGCACCGCATTGAACCGATCTGTCCTCTTTATGGCCAGTGCGGCGGATGCCAGATGCAGCATCTGAGTCAGGCCGCATCGTTATCGATCAAGCGGGACTTCGTTGTCGATGCCCTGAGGCGCCTGGCTCGCGTGCCAGCAGCCGAGGCTGTGTCCTGTGTACAGCCGACACAACCGGGTCATACCACCACCGGATATCGTCAACGCTGCCAATTGCAGCTTGACTGGCAGGAGCAACAGCCCCGCATCGGCTTCCACGCCTCTGCTAGCCACCAAGTGGTCGATGTCAACCACTGTGCCGCACTTCATCCGCTACTGAATCAACAACTGGGGCCACTGCGCCAATGGCTGACCAGCCAGCCCTCGCCGGCAGCAACGTCATCGCGCATCAATCTGGCCTGTGGTGACTCCGGTGTGGCCATGGCACCGCCCATCCTGACCAGCGATCCATTCTGTCGCTACTCGCTCAATGGTTTCAAGCTCTCTTTCCAGGTCGGCGACTTTACCCAGGTCAATTTTACCGACAATCAGCAGCTGGTCAACGAGGTCATGGCGCTGGCCGGTAGTGGTCGTCAGGCGCTGGATCTGTTCTGTGGTATCGGCAACTTCACCCTGCCACTACGACAGCAGTTTGATCGGGTGACAGGGGTGGAGCTGTCTCCTGCCAGCGTTGACCGGGCCAGACGTAATGTACGACACAATGGCTTGGGCGATATCTCCATCTACCGCATCGACCTGTTCAATCCGGCTGGAACGGCACGATTGACCACCGATCCGGTCGATTGCGTGGTACTGGACCCACCGCGTGAGGGGGCTTTGCAGGTCAGCCGCTGGTTAGTCGATAGAGGTCGGATAGCACGGGTGGTTTATGTGTCATGCAATCCGGCCACCTTCGCCCGCGATAGCGCTATCCTTACAGCTGGAGACTTTCAGCTGCGCAGCGTCCAGCCCATCGATCTGTTCCCAATGACCCATCACGTCGAACTGGTGGCCCTGTTTGACCGAAAATCCCTTTGACTTTCCAGGCGTGCACCGCCTGTCACCAATGCTGCGGTATCTGCTACAACTTGGTCCGAGTCCGAGTCGTAGCCAGACAGCAACTCAATAGCCTTGATCAACAGGGTGGACAGGGCTTCTGGTCCTACTTCAGGACAGGCTGGATCGAAGCCTGCGGTCTCAGCCAGCGGATCAGTGCCTGGTACAGTGTGGTTGGGTTGGTCGGCCAGACAGCAGCTCTGCGACCCGATCTTGTGAAACCTCCTCACGCTGAACCCGGTGATCAACGGATGATCGAGTAAAACGTGCCGTAAAGCTAAAACAACTGCCGACGTCAGGTGTGCTGCTGGCCTGAATCTTACCAGACATCATCTCGACGAGCCGCTTGCTGATGACCAGACCTAACCCGGTACCACCGTACTGACGTGTGATGGAGGTGTCGGCCTGTTGAAAGGGCTGGAACAACCGGGATAGCTGTTCTGCTGTCATACCGATACCGCTATCCTGGACCGTGAACTGTAGCACCACCTCCCGTTCGGACTCACTGACCCGATCCACGGCGATGGCAATCTCACCCCGATGAGTAAATTTAATCGCATTGGATGCCAAATTGGTCAGAACCTGACTGAGGCGCAGCGAATCCCCAACCAGACACGTTGGGACAGAATCGGCCACCCTGACAGAAAATCGCACACCCTTGCCAGAACTTTTCACCGTCATGACCGACGTCAAACGTTCCATCACCTCCGTTAGGGAAAACTCTTTATGTTCCATATCAAGCCTGCCGGCTTCGATCTTGGAAAAATCGAGGATATCGTTAATCACCCGCAGCAGGGAGTGGGCCGATTGGTCGATTTTCGTCACATAGTCCTGTTGCTGCAGGGTCAGTTGTGTATGTAACATCAGATCGCTGAAGCCGATGATGGCGTTCATGGGAGTGCGAATTTCGTGGCTCATGTTGGCCAGGAATTCACTCTTGGCCTGGGATGCTGCTATGGCGATGGCCTCGGCTTTTTTGCGTTCCACCACCTCCTGACTCATTCGTTCAGAATGGTGCAGCGTCATCAGGGTCAGATAGGTCAGCAGGGATATCAGCAGTGCTGTAATCGTGCCCAACAATGGGAACCAGGTCGATAGAATTTGGTAAATAGACAGCTGCATTTTCAAGCTGTTGTGGGCCATATCAATGGCTATCCAAACAGCAAAAACAACCGATGACAGCAGTATGAAGATTTGAACGGGTAGCCAGAATGGCCATCTGCCGACCCGCCTTTTTTCTCCTTCCCAGGCAAGGGCGATCATGCCGATACCCATACAGAAAAAAGTAATGGCGGTCTGGATCGCCATGCGTGTCCATAATCCCCAACCGTGGGCCGATTGTGCATCCATCAGATAACCGAGGATAGCCGTCAGTCCAATGCCAGTCACTATGGATCCACCTATGGCTAATAACAATGCTTTATGCGTCACGGACTGGAGACTGGCGAGCAGCAGCGTCATGCCGCCAACCATGAAACAGATGGCCGTATTGGCTGCCATACGGCCCGGGTGGACCGCCTTGGTGGTGATAAAATGTTGCACGAACAGCTGATCGATACCAAGGTCTGCGTCCAGGACATACTGCATGAAGACGGTAATGGAAAGCAGGGTCACGATAGCGCACAGACCGATGACCCAACGTCGATACCCCAGTTTGGCCAGAATCAGGCAAGCGCCCATCAACGTGAAACTAACGGCCGTGTTGTGGACCATGGCCACCAGGGTTGGATGCCACTGTACCAACCACGCGGTTTGGGTATGCCAACCCACCATGACGGTCAATCCCATGAAGGAGATAACCGCACCAAGAAACAGGACCAGTTTTGTCAGAAAACGAGTCATTTGATGATCCATCTATGATTTTGTGCAAGGCACTCAATATGAGTGATGGCTATTGTCCCTGTCAACCTTTGGTTCGACCCAGCAGGGGCACAAAAAAAAATGGATTGCACCAAACAACAAGTTGATACAATCCATCCAGTTTGCAGACAGCCAGGAAACAAAACGATAAAGGGATCAGACCAATATACTGAGCCCCTCTCCCGATCCGACCCTGGTAGGTCGAACTAAAGAGGGCTCTGTAATCCCATCCTGTCGGGATAGCGATTCGGGCGCGACTACGACAGGCTGTCCCCAGCGGCTGTCGTCAGAGTGGCCGGCGCTGTTACTATTGTAATGACTGGCCTGCCCATCACCATGATCAACCTGTACCATCACCTCACCAAATAGCAGGTTACTGCGTGCCAGTGCCTCTTTCAACTGTGGCATCTGCCGGTTGATAATATCGCGAGTGGCCTCCGACTCAGCAATGATGGAGACCTGAACCTGTCGGTCCTGATCGACCTGAACCCGAACCTGTAAGGATCCAAGCTCTTCCGGATCCAGTCGCATGGTAACCTGCTCCGGCATGCCGGGACGGGAGATGACCCGCATGCGGCCGACCTGGTCGACTAGTTCATCACCGAACTGTGGGGTATAGGGGCTAACACTTTTTTGCACTACAGGGGTATCATGACCAGATTTACCTGACTTGCCAGACAGATTGATATCCGTCAGCGTGGTACTGTCATGGCCGGAAGGTAGATCAATCGACTCGATGTTGAGCAACGAAGCCGCTTGGTGCCCCTGCCCATGGGTTGACTTGCCCGATACGACATCAGCCATGATGGTCGCCTCCAGCATCTCATGGTTGACCGGCGTAACCGATGCCACCGATGCTGCCGCGACCGGCATGGTCATGGCAGCCTGGAGGTTCTCCTGCATCACCCCTCCGAAAACCGACAGATCGCGCCCAAGACTCCACCAGGGTGTCTGAACGGCAGCGGCCCGTGTTTCATCGGCGACCTCCCTGGCCATGTCCTGAGCAGCCTGACCGCCCAATGGAGCTGACACTGACAGCAATCCCCTGGCACCAGATCCTTGACGGGCCAGACGCATCAGCTCACCCACCGTTCCGCCTGGGTTACGTGGCTGGGCAGCAGCAGTCGGTGCCATGGGATTGACCAAGGGATTGCTCAAAGGATTGCTCGACGGATTATCCGCGGCGATGACAGAATCCTCATGGTCGTCGTTGGTCTCGACTGACTCCTTCATGACATCGTCAGCCATGACAACGGCAGCCCTGTTTTCAGCGGCTAGATCCTCGGATTGCTTGATCTCGCTCTTTTCATCCCGTTGGTCGGCTGATCGCGCGCTCGGTGTCTCCGGGTCATCCTTCCTGACCTCATTAGCAGAGCCAGCCGTTCGTTGCCGCAGCGTCTGAGACGACGACTTGAGCGCTTGACTAAAATGGTTGCTGAACTCATCGGTTTTGATGGATTGAGCGTTGCTGCTGGAGGCTGCATTCCTGGTAGTCAGGGAACGTGTTGCCTTACTGGTATTGAACAGCAACATGGCAAGTGGCTGATTCATTTCATCGTGCTCCCTCGGCTCCTGATGGTCTGGTGAGGTTTTGTGTTATTGAACGATCATTTTTCAACAGTCATGCCATGGTTTATAATATTGAAAATAAAGTGTTTTTTATCCATAAGGCCATGCAACGGCAATTCCTGCCCTGGTAAAAAATACCACTGATCTGCCATAAAAGCCTTATCTGCCACATGGATCGAGCCGATAGGAGGGATAGATCTGAATGGAAATGGGAAAAGACAACCTGGAGCAGGAGGGACAGATGAACATTGCGAGTTACGGCAATCTCTCACTTTATCTGGACAACTACGCCAGAAAGGCAGAAGCTCCCGATCCGGCTGCCGAGTTAGCCAACCGAGGCACCAGCCGCTCGTCGCTGCGCTCAGGACGACGCCGCACCGATCAGGACCACAGTGATTTTCAAAAGCTGTTTCAACTGGCCCTGGCACAGCAGCTCAGTGACGGGGTGTCTCGTTCTGACCACTGATCCCGGTACCGTTGATCTCGGTACCGTTGATCTCGGTAAAAATTTCGTGGACGTGAACCATCTCCTTGTGGCGGATGGCGTTGGTGCCGGTAAAAATCAGCCCGCGGCTTAAGTCGCCCTGCTGAGCCCGATGGAGCGCCTCAGCAATACAGAACGTCTCCTCCGCGTCACGACAACGGCACTGGCTCAGACAGGTAGCAAAGCACTTGCTGGCCACTTCCTGCCCCCGAAACAACTTGCGGGTGAACTCTGAGTTGAGGGCCCGTCCTGGCAAGCCAGCGGGCGAGTCGATAATCACCACATCCCCTTCGGCCGCATTGATGAAGGCCTGCTTGAACTGCTCGTCAGCATCGCACTCGTAGGTGCAGATGAAACGGCTGGCCATTTGCACCCCGCGTGCACCCATGGCAAAGACGTGATCGATATCGTGCCGATCCCAGATACCACCAGCAGCAATGATGGGAATTTCATCGTTATAGGACTTATGGGCCCATTCCGCCAATTGCGGCACCACCTGCTGCATGGCATATTCCGCCCCAAACAGCTGCTGCCGCGTCGCACCGAGATGACCACCAGCGGTATTGGGATCCTCAAAGACGATGGCATCCGGCAGACGCTTGTACTGCTGATACCATCGCTTGGCGATAATGGTGGCGGCCCGCAACGAGGAAACGATCGGCAACAGGGCTGTGCGCGGATTGGCGGCTGAAAATTCTGGCAAACGCAATGGCAGACCGGCCCCGGAGATGATCATCTGTGCGCCGTTCTCTACCGATGTCCGCACCATAGCCTCAAAATCGCGGATGGCGACCATGCAGTTGGTGCCGATGATGCCGGAAGGGCTGTTGTCACGGGCCCAGTTGAGTTCATCAACCAGAGCCTGAATATTGGCGCGGAAATAATCCTTGCCCTTGTGGTAATACTTCGAGGCCAGGGACAGGGCGACGGTCGCGATGATACCGGCCCCACCAGCATTGGCCACCGCTGCCGCCAAACGGTGTGCCGAGACGCGGATGCCCATACCACCCTGAATGATCGGAACCTGCAGGGTATAATCACCAACCTGCAAGGGCGGCAAGGGGGTGACCAGTGGGGCGGCCGATGATTTCATGACTGTGTGTTCCGTTTCATAACAAGAAGTTCTTTAACAAACACCCCTCACCCTGCCCTCTCCCACAAGGGGAGAGGGTAAGACGGGTCGCCTCATGCCCCCCTCTCCACCTGTGGGAGAGGGGTTGGGGGGTGAGGGGGTAACCGGAAAACCAAAAACCCCGAGTCAGGACCAGCTGGCCCAAGCCGGCTTATGCGCTGTCAGTGCAACAGAGGCAGCCAGCAACGCCCCTCCTGATTCCTGAACATCCTGGCTACGCAGGATAGCCAGACCAGCCGTTGTGGCCCCAGGTCCTGGGCAGCTCAAACGGGAAACACTGGTGATGATTCCCACTTCATGACCATTGGCCATGGTCACCGCCGTCCCAGCTTCAGGGACATCTTTTCCATGGGCATCACAGGCCAGTTCGATGCGATAAAGTCTTTTCTTCAGGGTAGCCCGGTAATGGCTGCGACTGGTGGTTTCCTGACCGACATAGCACCCCTTGGTGAAATCGACCCCCTGCATTTCCAGCATCCCTGACTCCAGCGGCAAGGACAGGCCCGGTATCAGTTCGCTCCCTCCCCTCGGTAACGCCTGGGTGATGCGATGGTGCTCCCAGGCGAGCAAGCCAGCTTTTACCGCTCCAGCATCCAGCAGTCCCTGCCACAGCCGGGGCAACTGTTGCGCGGGAGCCAGCAGGCGCCAGCCAAAACCGGCGTGTCTTGGATCACGCCATAACAACACCTCCTCCGCCACAGCCCACATCCGTCCCAGCCCGGATTCATCCCCAAGCCCGTGACCAGCGAGCAACGGAAACAATTCTGTCAGGGCCGCTACTGCCTGTGGACCCACCAACGCCAACAGTCCCATCTGGTGGGACATATTGGTCAGTTTTACCTTGGAACGCAAGACATAGCGTTGTAACTGCTGATACAAACCGTCAACACGGTCTGGCTCTGTCAGCAAGAGTAGCTGTTGCTGTTGCTGCACGATGGTGAAATCCCACAGATAGCGTCCCTGGGGCGTCAGCAGCGCTGCATGAATGACGTGCTCCTCATCGGCACGCCTGATCTGGTTGGTGATCAGGCCACTGAGAAAGGAGACCCGGTCGGGTCCAGCCAGTGCGATTACGCCACCATGGGTCAGATCGATCACGGCAGCCTGTTGTTGCAACGACTGATATTCCTGTTCCTCCACGGTAAAACGGGCCGGTGTCGGCTGGCCACGATCCTCCATCCAGTAGACCGGTGTTCCGGCTGGTACCCTTAAATGTGACTCAAGCAGGCTCATCTCTGCACGCTCCTGTCATAAAAAACCTTGTCAATCGCGCCAACTCGCAAGCACAATATAGCATGGACAGGATAGAAACGGCAGAAAAAACAGGAGCAAGACCGTCATGAATGCACCATTTCGTTCCGACTGGGTTAAAAATCGCACCGGTGTTGTAACCCAGATGCACTACGCCAGAAAAGGGCTCATCACCGAGGAAATGGTCCACGTAGCCCGGGAAGAGTCCCTGGATGCTGAACTGGTGCGCGCTGAAGTAGCACGAGGACGGATGGTTATTCCCGCCAACATCCACCACCTGACCCTGCAGCCTTTGGCGATCGGCATCGCCAGTCGTTGTAAGATCAACGCCAACATTGGCAATTCGCAACTATCCTCCGGTCTGGATGAGGAGCTGGACAAATTGCGGCTTTCCATCCGCCATGGGGCTGACACGGTGATGGATCTCTCGACAGGACGCCACATCCGGCAAATCCGTACCGCCATCCTCGATCATTCCCCCGTCCCCATCGGCACGGTACCCATTTATGAAGCGGTAGAACGCCACCCCGACGTTCGCGCCATGACGGCTGACACCCTGCTAACCGTCATTGAGGAACAAGCCCAGCAAGGGGTCGATTATATGACCGTTCATTGTGGTGTTCTGCTTGATATCCTGCCGCTGATCCAGACGCGCATCACCAAGATTGTCTCGCGTGGCGGCGCGCTGATGGCGCAATGGATGCTGCACCACGAACAGGAAAATCCCCTCTATACCCACTTCGACCGGTTGCTGGAGATATGCCAGCGTCATGACGTCACCCTGTCCCTGGGCGATGGCATGCGTCCCGGATCGCTGCACGATGCTTCGGATGCTGCCCAGTTTGCCGAACTGCGTGTGCTCGGTGAGCTGACCCAGCGTGCCTGGGAGGCTGACGTACAGGTGATGATCGAAGGACCAGGACATGTGCCCATGGATCAGATCGAAATGAACATGGAGCGCGAGCGCCAGTTGTGCCATGAAGCGCCGTTCTACGTCCTGGGTCCGCTGGTGACCGATATTGCGGCCGGTTATGACCACATTGCCTCAGCCATCGGCGGAGCCATTGCAGCCTGGAAAGGAGCCTCCATGCTCTGCTATGTCACCCCGAAAGAACATCTGGGACTGCCGGATGCCGAAGATGTTCGACAAGGCATCATTGCCTATAAAATTGCCGCCCATGCTGCTGATATTGCCCGCGGACGCCCCGGTGCGCGTGATCGTGACGACGAAATGAGCCATGCTCGCTACAACTTTGACTGGAAACGTCAATTCGAGTTGGCCCTCGACCCGGAACGGGCTCGTGCCTATCACGACGCTACCCTGCCAGAAGAGGCTCATAAAAAGGCCGAATTCTGTTCCATGTGTGGTCCGCGTTTCTGCGCCTACAAGCTGTCGCATGAAGTCAGTGAACGGTCGCAGAACAGAGCGAACGCTTCAGCGGCCAGCATCTGTCCTGAAAGACCGGGGGCACGACTGTAGGAGGCTGTTGCCATCGACATCCCTCTGACGGCACCTGATCTGACGCAGGCCGACCAGGAGGCGGTGTTGTCGGCCCTTGAGGCCCCTGGGGCGGATTCGTGGCAGGATGGGGCACTGCTACGACAATGGGAGTCGTTATGGGAGCAAATCTGGCAACGTCCGGCGGCGGTGTTTGCCCGCGCTGACCATCTGCTCACAGCCCTGGCAACAGCGCTGGACTGGCAACCCGGTGACTGGATTCTGGCCGATGGTCTGCTGGAACCCTGCTGGCGCCAAGCCTGTCGAGCACTTTGGCTGCGCCTGTGGCTGGTTGATGTTGACCCGGTCACCGGCCTCAGCCCTGCTGATGCAGCGTCATGGCCCGACCATCCGCCACGCGCTTGGCTACGCTGCCACAGTTTCGGACAGGTAGCAGACCAGCCCAGAACGCCGTCTGTTGCGGTTAGCATCGAAATCTGTTCCGCCGTACCGATACCGGTAGAGGGTTGCGGTCTGGCCGATTTTCAGATCGTTGGTTGCGATGGCAACCAGGCTATCGCGGCGGGCTCGGCCTGCGTGCTGCTGGGACGGGACACAGCCCTGATGCAAACGATCCGTCGCCTGCGCCACACCCTTCCGGCAACCCTTTCCTGTGCCATCGGACTCTCCCGCCTACAGCAGTGGCCGATGCTGGCACAGCGCCGCAATAAACTGGCACAATGCTATCTGCAGACCCTACGCCCGAAGGGATGGTTCCATCTGCCTGCATCCTGGCCCAAGACATGGTTCAGGTTCATTGTGAACCTATCTTGTCCAGAGGATCGGCAGTCACTACAGCAGTGGCTCCTCCGAGCTGGTATCGGAGCTGGCTCACCGGTCTGGTACGCCATTCCGGAACAGCACCGCCTGCCCGGGTTGCAACAGTTTTGCCAGTGCTCTCTGGCCATACCCCTGTTTGCCAGCCTTGATGAACGGCAACAGAAGCGCATCATCAACCGCATTCATCGCTGGACAAAACGGTCTGTCGGTGTACAATAGCCGGCGTCGATTATCAGTCACTCAGCGTTAACGGAATGGATCATGGGCACACTGCATCTGGTTTCCTCCTCTCATACCACCCTGACACCCCAGTCCAGGGAAGCGATCGTCACGCTGGTGATTGGCGATTCCTTCCGTCACAGCTGGGAAGGGGCAGCGCGCCCGGGCTGGATGCGCTATGCTGAAAAGCATGATCTGGACGTGATTGTCATACAGCAGCCGCTTGATGGATCACTGCTGGCCCAAAGCCGTTCTCCAGCGTGGCAGAAGTGCCTTATTCTCAGTCAACCCTGGTCGATGCTCTACCAGCGCATCATCTGGGTCGATGCCGACATCATCATCAACCCCCATGCGCCCCACGTCTGCTACGGCGTACCACTCCAGCAGGTCGGAGCGGTGATCAACTACGACCAGCTGTCACTGGCCGAAAAACATATCCGCCTTGACCGAACCACCGCCAGTACCAAACCGGACGACATGCCTGCCATGCAGACTTTGGCAGAAGTTGCAAAAAATTTCAGTTATTTCAATAATTTTCTCTATCGAAATCTTGAGAGTATCGATACCGATGAGAGTCGTACCATCAGTACCGGAGTCATGGTGCTATCACCCCAGCATCACCGCGCCGTCCTGGAGGACACTTACAGTTTTCCCCAGCGTACCAACTGTTATGAACAGCATCCCCTGTCGCTGCTGCTGATGCAACGGGGACTGCTGTATGAACTCAATCCGCGCTTTAACTGGCATCTGTTTGAGTATTTTGCTGTTCATTGTCCCAAACTGCTGGCCAAAACCAAGGATGGTACCATCCCCGATGATTTTCCCTGGTCGCTGTTCATGGAACTGGTCGAGAACGAATTTCACAACAGCTATTTTCTTCACTTCGCCGCCATGGGCTATCTGTTCAGCTACATGCGTATCCAGATTTCGTCGATCGATGACCATGGACCGCAATACGCCTTGTGACCAGACCATCGGGAACCTGGGCTTGGACCCTGGCCTGGATCGGTGTTGGTAGCAACCAGGGTCCGGTCCGGTACCAGATCGACAGGGCTCTGACACGGCTGCAACGCCATGGGCGAGTCCTGCTGCTGCGCTGCTCGCCCTGGTATCGAACCGAACCGGTCGGCCTGCGGCAGCAGCCCTGGTTCACCAATGGTGTCATCCTCATCGCAACAACCCTGGCACCACAGGATCTGCTCCATCTGCTGCATCGCATCGAACGCCAGCGCGGTCGTGACCGGGGCCATGAACAGCCCTGGGGACCGCGACCCCTGGATCTTGACCTGTTGCTCTATGGCCACCAGGGTGAGACCGTGATGGAGCGTACGACACTGGTGCTGCCCCATCCGCGCATGCACCAGCGCCGTTTCGTGCTGCAGCCACTGGTTGACCTGACTCCCACCCTGGTTCATCCCCTGCAAGGTAAAACCGTTGACAGACTGCTTGCAGAAGTGGATGATTCGGGTCGTATCAAGCGCCTTGGCAGACGGTGACCCTCATGCAGCGATCTGCGACAGCTATGTTACGGTTTTTGTATCAGCAACACGGACACTGCCTGGATCGGGACTACCGACCGGGACTGGAGTAGCCATGACCACAGAACGACCGGTCCGCGTCACCATTCCTGACCTGCGACGCATGAAGTCACCACCCTCTGCCGCCCATCCGCAACAGCGTATTGTAGCGGTGACAGCCTATGACTACACCTTTGCCCGATTACTGGATCAGTGCGGTGTCGACATCCTGCTGGTTGGCGATTCACTCGGCATGGTCATCCATGGTGCCGACAATACGCTGGCGGTGACACTGGATGACATGATTTATCACGCACGCGCCGTAGCACGGGCAGCGCAGCGTGCGATGGTCATCTGCGATCTCCCCTTCGGCGCCTTCCAGTGTCATCCGGAAGCAGCCCTGACCAGCGCCATCAGGGTCCTGAAAGAAAGCGGCTCTCATGCCGTCAAGATCGAAGGTGGCCGCATCATGGCGGAAACTGTGCGCTTTCTGGTGGCACGAGGCGTTCCGGTCATTGGCCATATTGGTTTGACACCGCAATCGGTCCATGCCATGGGCGGTTTTCGTATGCAGGGACGTGATCAGGCCAGTGCCTCCCGGCTACTGGAAGATGCGCGCGTGCTCGACGAAGCAGGTGCCAGTATCATTGTCCTGGAGGGCATACCGATGCCGTTGGCACAACAGATCACCCAGACGGTTCAGGCCGTCACCATTGGCATAGGAGCCGGACCAGGATGTGACGGCCAGGTCCTGGTGCTCTACGACCTGCTCGGTCTCGATGAACGGTTCCAGCCCCGTTTTGTCAAACGTTACATGGATGGAGCCCATCAGGTACGGCAGGCTGTCATGGCCTTTGCCGATGAAGTACGCAAGGGTACCTTTCCGGCACCAGAACACACCGTCATGGAGTAGTTTATGGAACGCATTGAAACCCTTGAACAACTGCGGCAGTGGCGTTCCAGACAACGACAGCAGTCGCTGCGCGTCGCTTTTGTACCCACCATGGGGGCCCTGCATCAGGGACATCTGGCCTTGGTGCGGGCGGCCCAGCAGCGTGCCGATCGTGTCATCGTCTCTATCTTCGTTAATCCGACCCAGTTTGGACCCCATGAGGATTTCGATCGTTATCCACGTTTGCCTGAACAGGATAGTGCGCTATTACAGATGGTAGGGTGCCATGCGCTGTTCCTGCCCAACCACGAAACGATCTACCCGGCTGAACATCAGACCACTGTGCAGGTGACTGGTCTGGACCAGAAGCTTTGTGGCCGCCTGCGTCCAGGCCATTTCCAGGGAGTGGCTACCGTTGTGACCATTCTGCTCAATCTGGTGCAACCCGATACAGCCTTGTTTGGACTCAAGGATTATCAGCAGTTTGTGCTCATTCGTCGCATGGTACGTGATCTGCGGTTACCGGTACAGGTAGAGGGAGTGGCCACCGTGCGCGAGCCGGACGGACTGGCCCTTTCCAGTCGCAACCGTTATCTCTCCCCGGTGGAACGACAACGGGCAACGGCCCTGTTTCAGGCTCTGACTGCGGCAGGTCAGCTGTACCGGTCCGGAGAAAACCGTCGTGACGTTCTGATTGATCAGGCCACTGGTATCCTACAGCGGGCGGGAATCCATCAAATCGACTACGTCGAGCTGTGTGACCCTGACACTTTAGCCACAGCACCGGAACAGATGACGGACGATGTCATCATGCTGATAGCTGCGCGCCTGACCGGTGCCAGACTGATTGATAATCTGCTTCTGACAGCCCATTGATCAAACGAAATGGATCAAGACAAATGGAAATTTCTATCCTGAAATGCAAGATACACCGTGCTACCGTGACCCATACCGAACTGCATTACGAAGGGTCATGCGCAATCGATGAAACATTGCTGGCAGCAGCCGGATTACGCGAATTCGAACAGGTCCATATCTGGAATGTCGATAATGGCCAGCGTCTGATCACTTATGCTATCCGTGCTCCACGCGATAGTGGTATTATCTCGCTCAATGGCTCGGCAGCACACCGTGCCAAACCGGGAGATCTGGTGATTATCGCCGCCTTTGCCTGGATGAATCCGGCCGAGGCTGACCAGTTCCGGCCACAGCTGATCTACGTTGACGGCAACAACCGCAAGATAGAGAAAGGGTGACTCCATGTCGCGATTGAATGCTGTTTTGATCCTCCTCACTAGCCTGCTGCTACTGGTTCCCAAAGCGCTTGTCGCCGCCGAAGCGTGGTACATCAGCGATGATCAGTCGGTGACCATGCGCTCGGCGGAAAATAGTGATGCTCGCGTGGTACGGGTGCTGACGACCGGGGCTCGCCTGTCGTTCCTGCAGGATGGCAGCAAAGGCTGGAGTTACATGCGCACCGAAGATGGCATGGATGGCTGGGTCCTGAAACGCTATTTAACCAAGGAAGTTCCACCAAGAATACAGCTCGATGATGCCCTGAAAGCCCGACAGCAGGCTGAGCGTGAACTTGAAACGGTACGAGGCCAGTTGCAGACCCTGAATGCCCAGGCAACATCACAGAAAAAGCTGATTGCCGAACTGGAGGAGATTCGCAGCGTCTCGAAAAATGCCGTTGCCATCAAACAGCAAAACGACTCGCTGCAACAGGAGCTGGAGAGCGCCAAACAGGAACTGTCCCAGGTATCGGAGCGCAATCGCCATCTGGAGCGCCAAAAAGATACCCAGTTCTTTCTCGCCGGTGGAGCCGTGCTGGTGCTGGGATTCATTGGAGGAGCCCTGCTGGCACGCCGCCGCCGCAGTGGTGGCTATAACGACCTGATGTAACCGCATCGGAATCTCTTGTGTCTCCCTGCCAGCCATGGCGACTGCCCCGTTCGGTCGTCATCCGGATGTTTGATCATGCCAGACGTTCCCTGCCGCAAGAGTGCGTCGGGGTGTTGTCCGGGCCGTTAGGGTCGAGTCCTGTCATCCACAACTGCCATCCGCTCACCAACCAGCTGCATGACAGCAGGCGTTTTCTGGCCGATCCGGTTGAGCAGATCCGCCTGACCAGGAAGCTGCGCTGTTCCGGACTGGCTATCGTCGCCATTTATCACAGCCATCCCGATTCGGACGCCACACCATCCAGGCAGGACTTGCGCTACAACCCTTACCCAGCTATGCTGCAGCTGATCATTGCCTTTGATATCAAGGGCTGCGTCAACATGAGTGGCTATCTTTATCGGGAAGATGGCTTTATGCGGCAGGAGCTGATGGTAACCGATGGATAGAGGCTGTTGTAATCTTCGTTCATCCCGTGGTGGCCCCCTGCGGGGCACCCTGACACCACCCGGGGATAAATCCATTTCACACCGGGCGCTTATTTTTGGCAGCCTGGCAGAAGGAACGACCCGTATCCGCCATCTGCTCGAAGGCGAGGATGTGCTGCGTACTGCTGCCGCCTTTCGTGCCATGGGTGTGTCGATCGAATCGTCCGCAGAAGGCTATACGGTACAGGGCGTCGGCCTGGATGGCCTGCACGAGCCAGACGATGTGCTCGACCTGGGCAATTCCGGTACCGGTATGCGTCTGCTGGCCGGGCTGTTGTCCAGCCAACCCTTTCTGTCGGTTCTGACCGGTGATGCCAGCCTGAGAAGCCGTCCGATGGCACGGGTGATCGAGCCCCTGAGCCGCATGGGAGCACGCATTCTGGCACGCGACCGCGGACGAAAAGCACCACTGGTGATCGCAGGTGGAGAGCTGATCCCGATCGATTACCTGGCACCGGTGGCATCGGCCCAGGTCAAGACAGCCCTGTTGCTGGCCGGACTCAACACAGCGGGCGAAACCAGCGTCACCGAGCCTATCGTGACCCGCGACCATACCGAACGGTTGCTGGCCGCCTTTGGCGCTACAGTCGAGGTGACAGCTACCGACCGGGGGCAAAAGGTAACAGTGGATGGCTGGCCCACCCTGCGTGGCATTGATTTGCAAGTACCCGGTGATTTTTCGGCCGCAGCCTTCCCCATGGTGGCAGCGCTGCTGGTACCGGAATCGGAAGTCCTGCTGACCGATGTCGGTATCAACCCGACCCGTACCGGGCTGTTGACCCTGCTGCGGCAGATGGGTGCCGACATCGAAGTGGTCCAGGAGCATCGGGTTGGCGGTGAGCCGGTAGCCGATCTGCGTGTGCGCCATTCCCATCTCAGGGGTGTGACGGTACCGGCGGAGCTGGTCCCTCTGGCCATCGATGAATTTCCGGTCTTCTTTACCGCTGCCGCGTTGGCCCGGGGAGAAACGATCCTGACTGGCGCCAGTGAACTGCGGGTCAAGGAAAGTGACCGTATTGCCGCCATGGCCGATGGCCTGCAGCGTATCGGCGCTACGGTCAGCGAGCTGCCCGATGGCATCCGCATCGTTGGCAATCCCTCCGGCCTGAACGGTAACGCCACCGTTGATTCCTACACCGACCACCGTATTGCCATGAGCCTGCTGGTGGCAGGGTTGGTATGCCGTGAGCCGGTGGTGGTGCAGCGCTGTGACAACATCGCCACTTCGTTTCCTGGTTTCGTCGCCGCCATGACCGGACTGGGGGCCAACCTTGCATCGTGACCGTCTGATCGTCGCTGTCGACGGACCGGCTGGTGCTGGTAAGGGCAGTGTCTGCCGCGCCGTGGCACAGCACTTCGATATGGCCTATCTGGACACCGGAGCCATTTACCGTGCCCTGGCTCTGACGGCCTCGCGCCATGGCCTGGAACAGCCTGAACAACTGGCTCAATGCGCCGCATCGCTGCCCTTTGCCTTTGTACTGACCGATGCAGCAACAGCCTGCTACACGGCCTTTCTGGATGGAGAGGATGTCACCCGGTCCCTGCGCGATGAGTCGGTAGGACAGCTTGCCTCTTCCCTGTCAGCCATTCCGGCCATCCGTACCGCACTGCTGGGCTTTCAGCGCAGCTACGGTGGTGGACAGGATACGGTCCTGGATGGTCGTGATGTGGGTACAGTGGTCTTCCCCGAAGCACAGCTGAAGATTTTTCTGACCGCTGATCTGGCGTCTCGTGCCAAGCGTCGGGCTTTGGAGTTGCAATCACGCGGAGAACATGTTATCCTCGACGAGATTCAGCGCTGTATGGCCGGGCGGGATGCACGGGATGCGGCGCGTAGCCATGCGCCTCTGGCCATTGCTGTGGATGCCGTGGTCATCGATACCACCTGCCTGACCCTCGAACAGAGTACGACGCGCGTGATGGGTGAGGTGGAGCGTATCCTGGCAATAAGGGATGGAGGCGATCCATCAACTTGAACAACAGCGCGTTAGTGCGGGGTATTTTTTGTGGTCGGAACAATGGTGATTCAGGAACCAGAAATTGAAGATGAGGATTTTTCCGCTCTTTTGGATGAGTCTTTTCATGAGGGGGGAGGCCGGGAAGGTCAGGTCGTTCGCGGAACCGTCATCCAGAGGGAAGGAGACGAGTTTGTCATCGACGTTGGACTGAAATCGGAGGGGCGTCTTCCGGTACGCGAGTTCACGAACGGTGCCGGTGAATTGACGATCAACATCGGCGATCATATCGATGTTTACGTCGAAAGGGGCGAGGACCAGAACGGACAGGTGATGCTGTCACGCGAGAAAGCCAAGCGTGAAGAGGCCTGGATGATTCTCGAGAAGGCCTTCACGGAGCAGACCGTCGTCAATGGCCGCATCGTCGGCAAGGTCAAGGGAGGCTACACGGTCGATATCAATTCGCTGGCCGCTTTCCTGCCTGGATCCCAGGTTGATGTCCGTCCGATGCACGATGTGGTCCGGCTACAGGATGAAGAGCAGGAGTTCGATATCCTGAAAATGGATCGTCGACGTGGCAACATCGTGGTTTCGCGGCGTACCGTCATCGAACGGCAGCGCGAGGATGCACGCCAGGCCCTGCTTGAGACGCTGCATGAAGGCATGATCCTCGACGGGGTGGTCAAGAATATCACCGACTATGGCGCTTTTGTCGATCTCGGTGGACTGGATGGTCTGCTGCACATCACCGATATGTCGTGGAAACGGGTCAAACATCCCTCTGGCGTGGTCGCTGTCGGTGATACCGTGGCTGTCCAGGTGATCAAATTCAATCCGGAAACCCAGCGTATTTCACTGGGCATGAAGCAACTGATGATTGATCCATGGGCTGACATCAGCATCAAATACCCGTCTGGTGGCCGCTTTAGTGGGGTTGTTACCAATCTGACCGACTATGGTGCCTTCGTTGAGCTGGAAGCAGGTGTCGAGGGATTGGCTCACGTCTCCGAGCTGTCCTGGACCAAGAAAAACCTGCATCCATCCAAGGTACTGGAGGTCGGCCAGCCCGTTGATGTCATGATCCTCGACGTCGATTCCGATCGGCGCCGCATCTCTCTTGGCATCAAGCAGTGCATGGAAAATCCGTGGGAGAATTTTGCTGCCAGACATCCGGTCGGAGGCATGGTGACCGGTGAGATCAAAAATATCACTGAGTTTGGCCTTTTTGTCGGTCTGGAAGGTGAGATCGACGGTCTGGTCCACCTGTCGGACATCAGCTGGGATGCCAGCAGCGGCGAGGAGATCCTCAAGTCGTTCCAGAAAGGTCAGCAGGTCTCAGCCGTGGTGCTGGTGCTTGATCCTGACAAGGAGCGCATCTCGCTCGGTATCAAGCAGATTCAGCCCGATGACTGGAGCCTGTGGGCCGATGCCAATCCCAAGGGTGCTACCGTGCGGGGCGTCATCAAGGAGGTCATGAATACCGGTATTGTCGTCACCCTGGCCGACGGTATTGAGGGCGTGATCCGCCGTTCCGACCTATCGCTGGACAACAAGGAGACCGCTGTACCGCTGCCCGTTGTTGGTAACGAGATTGACGCCAAAATCGTCCAGGTTGACCGTCAGCGGCGCAAGGTATCCCTTTCGGTGCGTGCACTCGAAATGGATCAGGACCGGCAGGCCATGAAGGAGTACACCACCCAGAAGGGTGTTGCCACCAACAGCCTGGGAGACGCGTTGAGCGAAGCTCTGGAACGGGCTCAGACAGCCCAGTCAGAGTCCTGATGGTGCGCTTCGGTCGTCCGTGCGCATTCTGATCGCTTGCGATCATGGTGGCTACGTGTTGAAGCAGCTTCTGATGGAGCAGCTTCAACACCATGGCCATGAAGTCATTGACCTCGGAACCGATGGGCCTGAGTCGGTCGATTACCCCGATTATGCCCATCGGTTGTGCCGCGCCTTGCTGGATGGCATGGCCGATCGGGGAATTCTGTTGTGTGGCACCGGTATTGGTGTGTCCATCGCAGCCAACCGTCATGCCGGTATCCGTGCCGCCTTGTGCCACGATGAGTCTACCGCTCGTCTGTCCCGGCAACATAACGACGCCAACGTTCTGGTCATGGGAGGACGTACAACCGGTCCGGCAACCGCACAAGCCATGATGATGGTCTGGCTTGCAACAGCCTTCGAGGGTGGACGCCATCAACGTCGCCTGGAGCTCATAGAACTCAAATGATTTGCTTTTAAGGAATTTTAATGATCCATCACGCCAAAGAGCTTGCCCAGTCTGATCCGGCCATCCACAGCGCTATCATGGCTGAGCTGGGGCGTCAGCAGCATCAGATCGAGCTGATCGCTTCGGAGAATATTGTCAGTCAGGCTGTGCTGCAGGCCCAGGGCAGTATTCTGACCAACAAGTATGCTGAAGGCTATCCTGGCAAGCGCTATTACGGCGGCTGCAACCACGTCGACCAGGTTGAAACCCTGGCCATCGAACGTGCCAAGGAACTGTTCGGCGTCGCCTTTGCCAATGTCCAGCCCCACTCCGGTTCGCAGGCCAACATGGCAGCCTATCTGTCGCTGGCACAGCCGGGGGATACCATTCTTGGCCTGTCCCTGGCTCACGGTGGTCACCTGACCCATGGTGCCAGCGTCAATTTCTCGGGCCAGGTTTTTCAATCGATCCAATATGGTCTGCGCAGCGATACCGAACAGATCGATTACGATCAGGTGGCCCAACTGGCCGACAGCCACCGACCGAAAATCATCGTGGCCGGAGGATCGGCCTACAGCCGCATCATCGACTTCAGCCGTTTTCGCCAAATATGCGATCAGGTTGGAGCGGCTCTGGTGGTGGATATGGCCCACTTTGCTGGCTTGGTCGCTGCTGGAGAGCATCCCAGTCCGGTTGGTTACGCCGATATCGTCACCACTACCACTCACAAGACGTTGCGAGGTCCGCGTGGGGGCATGATTCTGACCAATCGTGAGGACCTTGCCAAAAAAATCAATAGCAAGATCTTCCCGGGTACTCAGGGGGGTCCGCTGATGCACGTCATTGCTGCCAAGGCCGTTGCTTTCCAGGAAGCACTCTCGCCCGAGTTTCGTCTCTATAGCCGTCAAGTGCGTCGTAACGCCCAGGTGCTGGCGGAGACCCTGGTAGCGGGTGGATTGCGTATCGTATCCGGTGGCACCGATACCCATCTGATGCTGGTCGATCTGACTTCGCGCAACATTACCGGCAAGGAAACCGAAGAAGCCCTGGAACGGGCCGGTCTCACCTGTAACAAAAATGCCATTCCCGGTGATCCGCGCAGTCCATTCATCACTTCCGGCATCCGGTTGGGAACCCCGGCGGCCACCACACGCGGGTTCGGCGAGGTCGAGTTTCGTCAGGTGGGGGCCATGATCATCGAGTTGATTGATGCCCTTTCGCAGGGCCGTAGCGCTGAGCTGGAATCTTCCATCCGCCATCAGGTCACCGATCTCTGCCACAGATTTCCCATCTATGCCTCATGACGACCGCGATCACATGCGCCACGCGCTGCGACTGGCAGCGCGAGCCATCGGGCGGGTACACCCCAACCCGGTGGTGGGATGTGTCATAGTCCAGCAGGGTACAGTCATCGGTCATGGTTTTCATCACCGCGCCGGTGAGCCCCATGCCGAAATAGAGGCCTTGCGTCGCGCCGGAGAACGGGCCTGTGGCAGCTCCGTCTACGTCACCCTGGAACCCTGCGTCCACTACGGTCGTACACCGCCCTGCGTGTCAGCCTTGATTGCTGCCCGAGTCGCGCAGGTGCATGTGGCCATGATCGATCCTAATCCGAAAGTCGCCGGTCAGGGCGTGGCGGCCTTGCGTGCCGCAGGAATTGAGGTCAGCGTTGGCCTGTGCCAGTCGGAAGCCGAAGCCCTTAACGCCCCGTTCACCACATGGATCACGCAGGGTCGTCCTCTGGTGACTCTCAAGTCAGCCCTGTCGCTGGATGGCAAGATGGCCACCCATTCTGGCGAGAGCCAGTGGATCACCAGCCCGGAAGCACGACAATGGGGACACCGGATGCGTGATCAACACGACATGGTCATGACCGGAATCGGTACGGTATGCCACGACGACCCACGACTCAATTGCCGTTGGCCACGAGGACGTGACCCGATACGGCTGGTGGTCGATTCAAGGCTGCGGATGCCTGACCATGCCGCCATCCTCTCCAGCTCGACCACAGCGCCGCTGTGGCTGGCAGTCAGTGACCAGGCGAACATCGACCGCTGGCCTCTATTGCAGCAGCAACTGACTGCTCCGGGATCACGCCTGCTGTCGTGTCGCACCACGGTCAACGGACAGGTGGATCTGGTCGATCTGTTGTCTCAACTGGGGACGGCTGGAATCACCAGCCTGCTCTGTGAAACGGGCTATCGTCTGAGTGCAGCCATGCTGGCACAGCGTCTGGTCGACCGTATCGCCCTGTTTCTGGCCCCACGCTTGATCGGCGGCCAGGAGGCTGCCGGGTTATTGGCAACGGGTGTATCGCAGCTCAGCCAGACACCCTGGATCGATGCCGTCACCAGCCGGTGGGTTGGTGGTGATCTGCTGGTCACTGGATCGGTGCGCTATCCCGTCGCAGAGGCACCATGTTTACCGGCCTGATCGCTACAACCGGTACCGTTCATACCCTGACACGAACTGCGACCGATTGGCATATGGCAGTGGCCAGCTCCTTGAATCTCGATCGGGTGGCCCTGGGTGCCTCAATCGCCGTCAATGGTGTCTGCCTGACGGTAACAGCCAAAAGTAGCAACCGTTTCCAGGTTGACCTTTCTGCTGAAACAGTTGCTCGCACTACGCTAGCCCGCATGAGTGTTGGGGCGACGGTCAATCTGGAACAGGCCATGGTGCTGGGTGACCGACTGGATGGTCATTGGGTCCAGGGACACGTGGACGGCATCGGTACGGTGGAACAGGTTATCAGCCAGGGTCGTTCCATCAACATCTGGATTCAGGTAGCTGCCGTTGTGGGACGTTACCTGATCGCCAAAGGGTCGATTGCTGTGGATGGCGTCAGCCTGACCATCAACGATCTGGACGATCACGCTGAGATGACCCGGTTCTCGGTCCGGATCATTCCCCATACGCAGCAACGTACCACGCTATCGACACTGACCGCTGGTCAGCTGGTCAATGTCGAAACCGATCTGCTGGGACGTTACGTCGAACGGCTGTTGTCCCATCGTGCGCCATGCCGCGTTAGTCCTACCACCATTGATCGCAACTATCTGCTGGAGCAGGGAATCATTCGATGACAGATCCACAATCTTTTAATTCCATCGAAGAAGTGGTGGAGGATATCCGTAACGGTCGTATCGTGATCCTGGTGGACGACAAGGAGCGTGAGAATGAGGGCGATCTGGTCGTGGCGGCGGATGCCTGCACAGCAGCTACGGTCAATTTCATGGCCAAGCACGGCCGGGGCCTGATCTGTCTGACCCTGACCTCTGAACGGGCCCGTACCCTGCAATTGCCGTTGATGGTAGCCGATAACAACGCCCGCTTCAGAACCGCTTTTACCGTCTCAATCGAGGCCAAGAGCGGTGTCACAACCGGTATCTCGGCACCCGACCGAGCCCGTACCATCCAGGTCGCCATGGATGAGCAGACCACCCCGTGCGATCTGGCACGCCCCGGCCACATTTTTCCGTTGGTGGCTCGTGATGGGGGGGTGCTGGTACGTGCTGGTCATACCGAAGCATCGGTCGATCTGGCCCGTCTGGCAGGCCGCAAACCAGCTGCTGTCATTTGCGAAATCCTCAAGGACGACGGCACCATGGCGCGGGTTAATGACCTGATTGAATTTGCCCATACCCATCAACTCAAGATCGCCACCATTGCTGATCTGATCTCCTACCGCATTGCTAACGAACGCATGGTACATCGCAAGGTGGAGACCCGTTTGCCCAGTAATTACGGTGGTGAATGGCAACTGATTGTCTATACCAACGACGTCGATGACTTCCAGCATGTTGCCCTTGTCAAGGGCAACATCGACGACCATCAACCGGTACTGGTACGGGTCCATTCTGAATGTTTGACGGGCGATTTGTTCGGCAGCCTGAGATGTGATTGCGGCCCACAACTTCAGTCTGCCATGGAACAGATTGGTGCCGAAGGAACGGGCGTGCTGCTCTATCTACGCCAGGAAGGCCGTGGTATCGGCCTGGTCAACAAGATGCACGCCTACAATCTGCAAGATCAAGGGTTGGATACGGTGGAGGCCAATCAACAACTTGGCTTTTCTGCCGATTTGCGCGATTATGGTATCGGTGCCCAGATTCTGCGCGATATTGGTGTAACCCGTCTGCGTCTTCTCACCAATAATCCGCGTAAAATTATTGGTTTAGAAGGATATGGCATGGAAGTGGTCGAGCGGGTGGCCATCGAAGTACCAGCCAAGGCCGATAACAGACGTTATCTATCGGCAAAAAGAGAGAAACTTGGCCATTTACTGCAACAATCCCTGGCAGACGGAGAGACGGAATGAAAGAAGATATCATGGTCCTGGAAGGCTTTCTTGATGCATCGGATGGTCGTTTTGCCCTGATTGTCTCCCGTTTCAACAGTTTTATCACCGACCGACTGCTGGAAGGAGCGCTCGATTGCCTGATTCGCAGCGGCGCCAATCGTGGTGAGTTGGTCATCATTAAGGTGCCGGGAGCCTTTGAAATCCCGATGGCGGCAAAAAAAGCAGCTGAGGGGGGAGAGTTTTCCGGCATTATCTGTCTGGGTGCCGTGATCCGTGGTTCGACACCCCACTTCGATTATGTCGCGGCTGAGGTCTCCAAAGGTATCGCTACCATTGCCCTGGAGTCCGGCATACCGATCGGATTCGGGGTGCTGACCACGGATAGTCTGGAACAAGCCATCGAACGTTCTGGTTCCAAGGCTGGCAACAAGGGATGGGATGGAGCCCAATCGGTCATTGAGATGGTCAATCTATTGAAGAAGATATGATGCAGACTTCCATACGGGGCAAAAGACGTCGGGCACGAGAGCTGGCGGTACAGGCGCTCTATCGTCATGCCATTGCTGGTGAAACGATTGAGCAGGCTGTATCACAGGTTGTTGAATTGATTCAGGAAACAACCAGCCGTGATGAACCAGTTGATCGGGCCTATCTGCAACAGATTGCGGACGGTGTGGTGCAGCATCAACACGACATTGACCCGATGATTGCCGCGTTGCTGCACAACTGGTCGCCAGAACGCCTTTCGATCGTTGACCGTACCATCCTGAGGCTGGGAAGCTACGAATTGCTGTTCGAAATCGACTTACCGGCCCAGATCATTATCGACGAAGCCATCGAGCTGTGCAAACGCTTCGGCGGTGCTGACTCCAACCGCATCATCAATGGTGTACTGGAACAGGTAGCGCTGCAGGTGCGACAGAATATGGCCGCAACATCCGACAACGCACCCAAAATCATGGCTGGATGACTATGTCGAACACCATCGCGTCCCTGGGGGAATTTGCCCTGATTCGTGAACTGTTTCTGCCTTTGCAATGGGGACCGCAACCAGGAGAGTTCGATTGTCACATCGGTGATGATGCGGCTGTTCTGACCATCCCACGCACCCAGCAGTTGCTGACCACGGTTGACACCATGGTCGAAGGGATCCACTTTGGCAGCGATATCGATCCGGCGCTGCTGGCGCGCAAGGCGTTGCGTGTCAACCTGTCGGACATGGCTGCCATGGGAGGTGTGCCCCACTGGTACCTGCTCTCCCTGGCCTTGCCAGCCACCACTCCACTGGCATGGGCGCGGCAATTTGCCGATGGACTGGCTGAAGATAGCCGTCACTATCACCTGTCCCTGGTCGGTGGCGATACGGTTGCCAGCCAGACGGGGTCTATCACCATCACGGTGACCCTGCTCGGTCTGGCCGGACAGCAGCGCGCCATCCTGCGATCAACTGGACAGGTAGGTGATCGTTTGCTGGTCTCCGGTACCATCGGTGATTCGGCCCTTGGTCTGGCCTGCCGTCTTGGACAGATCGCTCCGCCGCACGATCCAACCGATCTCGATTACCTCACCAGACGCCATGATCTGCCGGAACCACGCCTGGAGCTGTCGCAGATGTTGCAGGACAGTGCCCTGCTGCATGCAGCCATCGACCTATCCGATGGGCTGATTGCCGATCTGGGACATCTCTGCCGTCAGTCCCAACTGGGAGCCCAGCTGCATGTCGACCATATTCCCCTGTCATCGGCGGCTAGACGACTCTATCAGCGCGATGGCGCGGCACTAGAGCCGCTGTTGTTCGGTGGTGGTGAAGACTACGAACTGCTGTTGAGCGCATCCCCGGGAGCCCTGGAGCTGATCCAGCAGGCTGCTCAGCGTTGCCAGGTGGCTGTCTGTGAGATTGGCACGCTGGTTCGCGATTCAGGCATCACCTTCTGCCGCGCTGGGCAGGTTATTGAACCCCTGTCTCACACAGGGTGGACCCATTTTTAATGGCATCGGTGTCGTGGTTGCAGGAGCTGCTGCAACAGGTTGCCGGCCAGCAAATCTCCATCACGGAAGCACTGACGCAGTTGCAGCGATGGCCGGTTGATCCAGTCTGCTCCCCCCACGGTACCATCATTGCACGTCTGGACAACCACCGTGCTTTGCGCCACGGTTTTCCTGAAGTGATCCTGGCTGAAGGCAAAAAAACAGACCATCTGATGCAGATCGTTGCCACGATCCTGGAGCGCCCGGCGTCGCAAAGAGGTCCCCTGCTGGTGACCCGTGTCTCCTCCAAACGGCGCAAGCAGCTGCAGAAACGCTTTCCAGGTTTGCAATCGCGCGGCCGATGCTTGTTTCAGCGCGATCCTGACCAGAAGAACCCACACGGACTGGTCGCTGTTTTCTGTGCTGGAACAAGTGATATTCCGGTAGCCGAAGAGGCCGCCCTGACGGCCGAACTGCTGGGAGCCAAGGTCGAGACCCACTACGACGCCGGTGTTGCCGGACTACATCGCCTGCTGGCAACCGATCTGCTCTATCGCGCCACGGTCTTCGTCGTGGTGGCGGGTATGGAAGGAGCTTTACCCTCTGTCGTCGGCGGACTGGTGAACAAACCTGTCATCGCCGTACCCACTTCTACAGGCTATGGATCGGCCCTGAAGGGAATGACCGCGCTGCTCGGCATGCTCAACAGCTGCTCGGCCAATGTCAGCGTGGTCAATATCGATAACGGTTTCAGCGCTGGCTATACAGCTGGCCTGATCAGTCGCCTTTCTTCGGCTGCTGTTCCTCCTTGACGGAGGCAGGATTGGTGACCAGTCCCACGGCACCGCTGGCAGGCTTCGATGTCGTCGACCACTTCGATGGCGTAGCACTGACCTCTTCCAGATCGACCCGGTAGCTGTAAGCCTCATTGGGCGGATTGAGAAAAACCACCTGGAAAGGTGCTACACGACCCGCATTGAGTTTCTTGACTTCCATGCGTTGCGGGTTACGCTGCAAGGCAATCATGGCTTTCAGACCGCTCTCGCTGCTGGACAGATCCTGATCGGACAGAATACGGTCCGGGATGGCACTGTTGTCCTGCAGCACCTGCTGGTTGCGATCAAGCAATGCAACACGGACCATACGTGGATTGTGCGAAGTGCTGGTGGTGTTGTTGATTTTACCCTCTACCACCAGAATCTTGCCGCCGGACAGGGAGGCCCGCCAACGACTGGAAACCGTTTCCAGCCGAATTGGATTTTGCATGTCATAGAGTTTATATTCGACCCAATCCTTTTGGGTCCAGGCCAAAAGGGCTGTTCCTGCAACAACCAGTAAAGCAACGATAGCCCAGAGTCCTTTTTCAATCATGGGTATAAAGGATCGCCCTGGTTGTTGCGATTCCTCCTCATCACTGCTGGCCAGTTCCGGTGTGGTATCCATGAGACTTTTTGTTCCATCGCTGCTGTTATCGGAAAAGAAGTTACTTGCCTCCTGGGCATCCTGTGGCGTTGTGCTGGATTCGGACAGGGCCAAACCGGCCAGAGGATCGTCTTCCTCGTCAAGGCGACTGGAAGAGAGCAGATCGTCGGATTCCTCTTCCTTCAAGCCCGTCAGTTCGTCCGGATCAAAATCATCCAGCGTGATATCGTCAAAAGCGAGATCGGGATTTTCTTCTGGTTCAGGTTCCTGTCCATCCTTTGGATCGATCGTGAAGTCAACGGACTGATCTTCCGTTCCGGCAAGAAGTGAATCCAGGGAGAAATCATCGGTCTCTTCTTCGTCAGAATCTATCTCCGGCGCATCCTCTACGTCAGATCCAGCATCGGAATCCAGGTCAAGATCCTGCAGCTCTGAGGCAAGATCATCATCGGATTCCGGTTCTTCTCCCGACTCCTCTGCTAGCTGTTGTTCCAGATCGGATTCCGAGATATCAAAATCATCTCCATTAAAATCGGGTTCTGACCGCTGTTCAAGATCCGGTTCCTGTTCCGATGTGCCGATGTCAACGTCACCAAAGTCCGGATCCTCTTTCAGTTGAGGTTCCAGCTCAGCTTCTGGCTCATCGGCTACTGGCGGTTGAAAAAAAACCTGCTTGCAGCGTGAACACTTCAGCTTGCGCCCTGTTGTTCCCAAAAGAGAGGCGGCAACATCAAAGCGGCTGCCACATTTATCACATTGAACAACCACGGCTCACCCCGTATGACCACAGCGATGACTGGTCTTGGCAGACCGGTCATGATAGACTGAAAAAATTGATAACAAAGCTGTAACTCCTGGATGAGAGTCAAGACCGACTGTCAAAATTGAGACATAATTCGATGATCCAGTTTCAAGATGTCACATTACGCTACCCGACAGGCCACGAAGCCCTGCATAGCATCTCTTTTACCATTCCGCAGGGGGCTTTCTACTTTATTACAGGCCACTCAGGAGCTGGGAAAAGCTCCATTTTACGGTTGATCTACCGTGCCGTTTTACCCACAAAAGGCGACGTCACGGTTGCTGGTTATAATGTTAAGCAATTATCATACAAACAATTACCGTTTTTGCGACGAAAAATCGGAATTGTCTTTCAGGATTATAAGTTATTGTATGATCGCAGTGTTTATGACAACGTCGCCCTGGCCCTGGAAGTCTCCGGCCATCCATCCGGCAAGATCCGTGCGCGGGTCAAGCAGATCCTGGAATATGTTGGGCTGAGCGAGCAGATGGGACAGAACCCCATGACACTTTCCGGCGGTGAGCAACAGCGGGCTGCCATCGCCCGAGCCATTGTCAACCAACCCGATCTGATCATCGCCGACGAACCAACCGGAAATCTCGACAAGGCCATGGGGCGACACATTTTTGCCCTGTTTGATGCGCTGCATCGCCAGGGCAGCACCATCCTGATCGTGACCCACGACATTGATCTGATGACCGAAATGGGTCATCCTCATCTCTCCATTGTTCAAGGCACCCTGGAGTCGTGATGTCGGGTTCGCCATTTTCTCTAAAATTCCATCGCAGAGCCGTCCGACAGGCCTGGCGCCACTTGAGGGCGCGCGTTTCTTCCTACTGGGCCGTGCTGATTGTCATCAGCATGGCGTTGACCATCCATGGCATCTTTTCGCTGCTGTTGATCAATGCTGAGGCCATGCTGGTCAACTGGCAGGGCGACAATCGCATGATTGTCTTTGTCAAACGAGATGTAGCGCCGCAACAGATCTCCATGCTGCGTGATCGCCTGGCCAGACAACCCCAGATCGATGCCAAAAGCATCGTCACTGTTAATCCTGACACGGCCATGGCCCGGTTGAAAGAGATGATCGGTAGCGAGGCCTCCCTGCTGAACGACATTGATCACAATCCGTTGCCTTATACGCTTGAATTTCGTCTGATACGCGATGTTAGCAGCGAATTGAACACGCTGGCCCACGACATTGCTGCCTGGCCCCATATCGATGGCGTCACCCACGATCGTCAGTGGGCCCAGCGACTGGATGCCATCCTGCACGTATTTCGTCAGGCCGGTCATATCCTGACCATGATTTTATTGCTGGTCGTTGGGTTGATCATTGCCAACACCATCAAGCTGACCATCCTGGCCAGACAGGACGAGATCCATGTCATGCAGCTCATGGGAGCCACCCGGGGCTTTATCAGGGCTCCCTTCATTTATGAGGGTGTGCTACAGGGCATGTCCGGCGCCCTGCTGGCCATCGGCCTGACAGCGCTGCTGTATCTGGGAGCAGTCCAGGAAGCATCGCAACTGGGGGCTGCTTTCGGCATGACGCTATCGATTCATTTTCTGTCCACGTCAAAACTGTTATCCTTACTGGTCATGGGCACCCTGCTGGGACTGGCCAGTGCCCTGTTTTCCCTCTCCCGCTTTCTCAAAATGGAGTCGTTATAATGGATATACCCCCACAACTCAGCTATACCAGCGAACATGAATGGTGCGTCATGGACGGCACAGAAGTGATCATCGGTATCACCCGTTTTGCGGCTGACCAGTTGGGTGATATTGTCTTTGTTGAACTACCAGCCGTAGCAACCAAGCTGCAGGCTAACCAGAGTTTCGGCACCGTTGAATCGGTCAAATCGGTATCTGATCTCTATATGCCTGTGACCGGTACCGTCACCGCTGTTAATGCTGCACTCAACGATGCCCCCCAGCTGGTCAACGAAGATCCCTACCGCGGTGGCTGGATGATCCGTATCCAGCCAGACGATCCCCACAGCATCGGACAGCTGATGAGCGCCGAACAATATCGTGATCACATAGGATCTGCAAACCACTGAACACCATGACGGTCGACACGGTCATCATCGGTGCAGGCATCTCCGGACTGACACTGGCCTGGTTACTCCAGAATCAGCAACGGAGGATACTCTTACTGGAAGCGGCCGACCGGGTCGGTGGCACGATCGGTACGCTTGATCGAGATGGATTTCAGCTCGAAACAGGCCCCAACTCAACCCTGCAAAAACCGGGTGGCGCCGAGGATGCGTTGGGTCGCCTGATCGATCAGGTTGGACTTGCGGCCGACAAGCAGGAGGCCGACAGCCGTGCTGGCAAACGCTACATCGTTCGCCATGGCCGACTACGCCCACTGCCGGCTTCGCCGCCAGCCTTTCTGTTCAGCTCCCCCTTTTCGTGGCAGGCCAAGCTGCGCCTGCTGGCCGAACCTTTCATCCAACCGTCCCACCGTGAAGAAAGCATCGCTGCCTTTGTCAAGCGACGGCTGGGTCAGGAGATGCTCGACTACGCCATCGAGCCCTTCATCTCGGGGGTTTACGCCGGCAACCCGGCTGAGTTGTCGGTCATGGCAGCCGTACCACGTATTTACGCGCTAGAACAGCAGCATGGGTCGCTGTTGCGTGGTGCCATGGCCATGGGCCGCATCCACAAGCAAAGCGGCATGCCACGCGGTCGGTTGATTTCCTTCCGCCGTGGCATGGCGCAGTTGCCCCAGACCATCGCTGCGCGGTTGTCACCCGGCACCCTGTCCCTCTCCAGCCGAGCAACGGCTATTGAACCCATTGCCACCGGCTGGCGGGTGAGCTGGCAGACTCCCCAACAACCACCCCAACAGCTCTGTTGCCGCTCGCTGGTGCTGGCTACTCCAGCCCCAGCGGCGGCCCAACTGCTGGCACCATTCTGTCCTGATGGAGCAGCCCTGCTGCGTTCGATCCCTTATGCACCCGTGGTGTCATGCGCCGTGGGCTACCGTCGCCAACAGATCCAGCATCCTCTGGATGGTTTCGGCTTTCTGGTGCCGCAACGGGAACAGCTGCCGATTCTGGGCGCCCTGTTCTCCTCGACCATCTTTCCAGACCGGTCTCCGACCGGGGATGTCTTGCTGACGGTGTTCATCGGTGGTCAGATGGATCCAGCTGCGGTCAATCTCAGCGACGAACGAATCATGGAACGGCTGCAATCCGGCCTTCAGCACAACTGTGGTGTGCGGGGAAAACCTCATTTTATCCATATCCAACGCTATCAGCAGGCAATCCCGCAATACACCCTGGGGCATCTGCAGCGCATCAACCAGCTGCAACAGATCACCAGCCGGCTACCCGGACTCCACATGCAGGCTAACTGGCGCGGCGGTGTCTCCGTGGCCGACTGCGTGCGCCAGGCTGAGCAACTGGCACAGACTTTCCTTTCCCAATCTTGAACAGGACCAGGAACAACCGATGAAAAAATACAAGTGCAACATCTGCGGTTATATCTACGATGAGGCGCAGGGGGCGCCTGATGAGGGTATTGCACCAGGTACCCGCTGGGCCGATGTGCCGGGTGACTGGTCTTGTCCCGATTGCGGCGTTGCCAAAGGTGATTTTGATATGGAGGAGTGCTAAACAGCAGCCATGAACCCTATCTGTGTTATTGGCACCGGTCTGGCCGGTTATACTTTGGCCAAGGAACTGCGTCGACAGAAATATTCGGGGTCTCTGGTTTTGATCACAGCCGATGAAGGGCGCTACTACTCCAAGCCGTTACTGTCGACGGCTTTGGCGCAAAACAAGGACACGACATCACTGACACTGGCCACGGCTGAGCAGATGGCCTCCGAGCTGCAGGCAGAAATCAAAACCGGCTCACCTGTAACAGCTATCGATACACGGCAACGTACGGTCACCTTCGGCGATAGGAGTTTGACTTACGACAAACTGGTGTTGGCGATCGGATCGAGTCCCATCCGATTGCCTTTGACCGGAGACGGTGCACAAGACGTACTGTCGGTTAACAATCTTGACGATTATGGCCATTTTCGTCAACGGGTACAGCAGGCGCGTCGCGTTGCCATTATTGGCCCCGGTCTGATTGGTTGTGAATTTGCCAACGATTTGTTGCAATCTGGACGTGAGGTCCTGATTATCGGACCAGATCGCTGGCCGATCAGCTCACTGTTACCGGAACAAGCCGGACGGGCTGTGCAGCAGGCTTTGGCTAATCATGGAGCCATCTGGCATCTTGAAACCGTCAATGGCCCCATCGAAAGATCGGACACAGGTTACCGGACAGTGCTTAACAATGGCGCTGCGGTCACGGCCGATCTCATCCTGTCGGCAGTGGGTGTTCGACCGGTTACAGCCTTGGCACAGCAGTCTGGTCTGCAGGTTGAGCGCGGCATTGTGACCGATGGCTATTTAAGAACCAGCGCCGTCGATATCTTCGCTTTGGGCGATTGTGCCGCAGTCAACGGCCGCAATCTACCTTTTGTCGCACCGTTGATGGCTGGTGCCAAGGCACTGGCAGCAACTCTTTGCGGACAGGAAACGGCTGTCAGCTATCCGGTTATGCCCATTGCCATCAAGACTACGCTCTATCCCATCGTCACTTTGCCTCCTGCTACCACAGAGGGCCATTGGGAGATGGAACAATCCGGTTCAGATGTCACGGGACGCCATTTTAATGCGCAAGGCATTGTGGATGGTTTTGTGCTAACGGGTCAGGCTACGACCAAAAAATCAACCTTTATCAAAGAACTCAACCCGTAAGGAGCATCTATCGTGAAAACCAAAGATAATCTCAAAGCTGCTTTTTCTGGCGAGAGCCAAGCCAACCGCAAATATCTCGCTTTTGCCAAAAAAGCCGAGCAGGAAGGCTATCCAGTGATCGCCAACCTGTTTCGTGCCGTCGCCGAGGCCGAGACCTTGCACGCTCACACGCACCTGCGCAATATGGGTGGCATCCACAACAGTACGCTGGAAAATCTGAAAGAAGCTATGGCTGGCGAGGATTACGAAGTGACGGAAATGTATCCTGGTATGGTGGCCACTGCTGAAGCCGAAGGAGAAAAACGGGCTGCTCAAGGCATGCGTCAAGCCATGGAAGTCGAAAAGGTCCACAGCGATCTTTACAAACAGGCCATCGCTGCACTGGAGCAGGGCCAGGATCTGGATCACGAGGTATTGCGTATCTGCGGTGTCTGTGGTCATACCGTGTTCGGTGATGCACCGGATCAGTGCCCGGTCTGCGGCGCCAAACAGAGTGCTTATGTCAAGGTGGCCTGAGAGATCTCGCAGTCCATGCCATGAAACGACTGATCGTTCTGGACACCGAGACCACCGGCCTCAACCCCGGTGATGGCCACCGCATCGTTGAAATCGGTTGTGTCGAACTGATCAACATGCGGCCGCGTGAAACGCGGCAATGGTACATCAACCCGGAACGATCGATTCCGAACGAGGCAGCAGCCATCCACGGCATCACCAACGACCAAGTGGCCAACGCCCCCACTTTTGCCCAGATGGTGACAGAGTGGCTCGATTTCATTGGCGAAGACACTCTGGTCATCCATAACGCCAGCTTCGATATCGGCTTTCTCAATGCTGAGCTGAGTCGCTGTCAACGGCCACCCCTGAGCCTGGAGCGTACCATCGATACCGTCGCCCTGGGGCGGCGCCGTTTTCCCGGCAGCTCGGTCAGTCTCGATGCTCTCTGCAAACGCTTCAACATTGATTACAGCAATCGTCAATTGCATGGCGCCCTGACAGATGCCAAGCTGCTGGCCGAAGTTTACGTCGAATTGACCGGAGGCAACCAGTTCCGCTTGCAGCTATCCCAAGAGAGTGAACGAGCGACCAACAGCTCTGGTCAGGATTATGGCGGCGGCATTGTAGCACCGCCTGCTACCAACATGGGACGCTGGCCGGTGCGCCAATGGAGCCTGCCTGCTGTTGACCTGACAGCGCACCAGAGCTTTCTGGAACTGTTGCAGAAGGAGTCCAGCGACTGCATCTGGTTGCGTGCCTCACGGGAAAAGGCGTGATGTCCCGACGCGGTCGCGTGCTGATCATCGCCGGATCGGATCCGATTGCCGGAGCTGGTTTGCAGGCCGATCTCAAAACGGTCACGGCGCTGGGAGGCTACGGCATGACGGCGGTAACGGCCATCACCGTTCAGGATAGCGCCCAGCTGTTTCAGGTGGTGCCGATGACGGCTGATCTGGTGATGGCTCAGGCCCAGGCCTGCCTGAAAGATGTCGGCGCCGACTGCATCAAGCTCGGCATGTTGGCAACCACCGACATCGTCCTGGCTGTTGCCGATCTGTTGCGACACTACCCTTCCATCCCCGTGGTGGCCGATCCGGTGCTGCGTAGCAGTGATGGGTCTCTGCTGCTGGACGAAACAGCCCAATCACCCTTATACCACCAGCTGCTACCTCACGTCACCCTGCTGACGCCCAACATTCCCGAGGCCGAACAGCTGACTGGCCGCACCATAACGCCAGCCAACAGCCAAACCGACAAAGAGCAGGCGGCTCGGCAACTGGCCCAACAGGGACCGATGGTGTTGCTGAAAGGGGGCCATCTGGCAGAGGACCCGGTCACCGATCTGTGGTTCGACCATCGACAACTGATCTGGCTGCGGGCACCCAGACAAGCGGTGGCAGCCGGATTCCATGGCACCGGATGCACGCTGGCCGCGGCCATTGCCGCCGGAATAGCCTGTGGTCATACAGCCACGACCGCCGTGCGTCTGGCCCATGCCACCGTACAGATGGCTATGGCCGATGCGGTTGACTGGGGACGAGGGCAACGTCTGCTGCGTGTGACGGCCAACGCCGTAGAACCTTGCGCACCAACCAGATCAAACCCGACACACCCCAGACCATGATGGCAGCGCTGATGGTCCACTCCACCCAGGAAGGACGGTAGAAGGCCACCTCTCCCAATGCTGTCGGCACGAAAGCCGGCACAACCAGCCCGGGGCCCTTTTCCATCCAGACGCCGATCACCAGCAGCAGTGCCGCCCAAGGCACGGCCCTGGACCACCGCACCAGCAGCAGTGCCATCCCCTGCAGTGATAGCGCCCACCATGCCCACCCTCCGTGGAATAGTGAGCCATCCAGTCCGGTATAGAACAATCGGGCCGAGTGACCATGATCGGTAGGATGATAAAACAATACGAATAGTTCAGCTGCCAACAAGAAGAAGTGGATCAGCAGCGTCACAGTCATCACCCGAACCAGATAGTTAAGCAGCTGGACCGAGGCCATCGCCCCCTTGATCTGGTAGAAGATCAGAATCATCAGCGCCGATCCTGACGCAAAAGCGGAGGCAATGAAGCGCGGTGCCAACAGCGGTGAATGCCAGAAAGGACGAGCAGGATTGGCCGCCAGCAGAAAGGCCGTAACCGTATGGATGGCGATGCCCAGCACAGCGGCCAGCACCATCCATGGCACAGACGCAGGGCTACGTCCGGTCAGCAGAAAACGCAGCAACAGCAAGCCATTGAGCAGCAGATAAGCCACCAGTACCAGCAAATCCCAGCTCATGATGGAGGCTGGGAAATGGAGGGTTCCCAATCCGGGCAAACCATGGAAAAACAACCAGGGCCGACCCAAGTCAACTGTGACAAAAAGCAGCGCTGCTGCCACAGCCATCAGGGCCAGACACTCCCCCACCACCGCAGACAGAGCCCATTGCCGCTGAGCAAAAAAATGGACCGGTACCACCAGAATGACCGCTGAGGCAGCAATCCCAACCAGATAGATGAAATTACCGATATAGAGCCCCCACAGCAGCTGGTTGTTCATGCCAGTCAGCTGCAAACCGCCCTGTAACTGGTAGAACCAGGCCAACAGGCCAACCAGAACAGCTATTCCTGTAATCCGGCCAGGTAGCCTGCTCATGGATCGGTGAAATACCAGAAGGAAGGATGGGTGGCCAGATCTTCCTTGAGCCGGAACACGGTTTTATGGGTCAGGATATAGCGCAGTTCGCCCTGCTCATCGAGCAGATTGCCAAAAACCCTGGCACCGGAAGGGCAGGCCTCCTGACAGGCCGGCAACTTGCCCTGACGGGTACGCTGAATGCAGAAAGTGCACTTCTCCATGACGCCCGCACTACGGGGACGATTGCCCAGATAGTGCAGTTCCGGATTGATCTGGTCAGCCGTCAGTTCCGGCTGCTGCCAGTTGAACCGTCTGGCCCAGTAAGGACAAGCCACCGCGCAATAACGGCAACCGATGCACCAGTCATAATCGATGACCACCACACCGTCCGGTTCGCGCCAAGTGGCCTGTACTGGACAGGCCTGCACACAGGGCGGGTCAGCGCACTGCTGACACTGCACCGGCAGATACCAGCGCCCTTGCTCGGGAACCTGCCGGGGTTGAAAATAGTGGTCGGCCCCCTCTAAAGTACGGTTATCCCTGTCCTGGGACACCACCCGAATGTACTGGGTATGGCCATCCTCAGGACAATTGTTCTCACGTACACAAGCCTCAACACAACGCCGTGCACCCACACAGCGTGACAGGTTGAGTGCATAACCAAACACGACGCCCGGTTGCGCTGCGGTAGCCTGACAATGGACGCTCACCTGATAGCGACGCTGAACTTCGCGCTCAATACGCCGTAGAGCCTGCTGCACTTCCTCGCTGCTCATCTGGCGAAAGTGGCTTTGCAACAGGCTGTCAAGAGCATCCCCCCACGATTGCGGCAAAGTTGCTGCAGCAGCGGTCGATGCCGCAGCGGCAGTGGTCACGGCCGCTCCTTGCAACAGCTGCCGACGCGATACCACACCGCTCATGGCATGCCTCTCGGTCTGGCCGGAGGCGGTGATGGCGTCAAGGGAGCAAAGCGGGGCTGGTGAGGATCATGGCACAGGGAACAGCTCAGACGCTTGCCGTGCACCCCAAACTGCCAGTCACGATCCTGTCGCCCATGACAAACCCGACACTGCTGCCCTGCCTGATCCAACGGGACGCTTTGCCCACCGGGACCCTTCAACATGGATGGCGTCTGGCTGTGGTGGCAATCGAAACACCACAGCCCGACATCACCGCCATGCGTCAAGCGCACCCCCTCATGGGGAGCTGCCAGCTGGCGCTGTTCCATCACCGGCTTGCGCCAGCCATGACAATTGGCGCAGCGGTCCTGGCCATAGCCATGCGATGGCCCCAGAAACGCCATGACCAATCCCGGCAACAGGCGACCAAGGCTATAGCATCGCATCACTGCGGCCTACCAAAGCAGGCTGCTTCAGTTCGGCCGGCAGTTTATCGCCTATCTTCTCCACCATCGGCTTGGTCATCAGGTGGTAAAACAGCTCGGCACGCACCTGCTTGACACCGGCAGCGGGAATCAGATAGGTAAGATCACGTTTTTCGTTAGGCTGCAGGCGGCTATCACCAGCAATTTTGGTGGCCTGGGGTGGCATCACCGGTTTGCCCTCATCATTAACCAACTTGAGCATCAACAACGACTGGGGATCTTCCTGACCCGGATTATCCTTGAAATTACTCCATATCAGCTGCCCTTTGTCATCCAGGGCCGTGACCTTGACCACCATGTTGCGGAACGCGGCACCACTGGGCATGGTGTGCAACAGGGTGTTACGCAACGAAACCACCGCCTTGATCTGCGTCCCTTCGGCTTTGGCAACCAGCTCCATGGCTACCGACTTGCGCACCTTGCTGGCATCATGGCCACCGCTCATATCGTGGCTGGTCGAACCATTGACCACCGGCATGTGACACGATTGACAGGTCGGAGCCGGTCCACTGTTGCCGGCCAACAGATCACCGATGGTGCACACCGGCACCTTTTGCGGATTGGCCATCATCTGGTGACAGCCGAGACAGACGCCAGAACCCTTGAACAACATGGCGTTGGCCTGATGGGGGAAGCTGTTAGCCTTTGGCTCAGCCCCTCCACCCGGTGCCGCTACCGGTTTGGTACCGTTAACAACCCCTTCCGGACCTTGCAGATGATCGGATGAGTAATCGTAGGCAGCAGCCCCGAGGCGCATCTTGCCATCGTCACCCTGAATACCCTTGAACGATTTCATGGTGTGGCAGGCGACACAGTTGACCCCTTCGGCGTAGGCCGGATTGGCATCCAGTTTGGTGGTCTTGTCACGCGCCGCATTGGGAGCATGGCATTGCAGGCAGACCGGATAAGAGCCCGTTGCTTTATGAACCACCCCTTCCTGGCTCGGGTCCCCCGCCTCCATACGATAAACGGCACCATGAATCGGATCCTTGACAGCCGAGCTGTTGGCGTGCATGGAATCGTGCCACTGCCGGAAAATCTCGTTGTGACACTCGCCGCAACTGGCGGAGGGAACATGGTGCAGAGGTGGCCTTTCTGCCTCAGCCCAGGCAGACGGAACTATCAGCAGCAATGCTGCTAGGCAGATGATTTTATCGATCAATTTCATAATGATTCTCCTCAACTCAGTTAGCGTTCGCCGTGATTCGGTTCAAGGCCTCTTCAATGCCGTTCCAGCCACGATGCAGTTCGGACTCGGTGATACAGTAAGGGGGCAACAGATAAATCACGTTGCCCAAAGGTCGGATCAACAGGCCTCGCTCCAGGAAAAAGCGCTTGAGACGCGGCCCGACCTCGGAATGGTAGCCTGTGGTGTCAGTCCGGATATCAAGCGCGGCAATGGTGCCCATGACCCGCCAGCGATGGGCCTTGTCATGCCGGGCCAGATCGGCCAGACGCTCGCGGTGCAGCCGCTCGATCATCACCAGTCTGGCCATACAGTTGTCACGATCGAACAGTTCCAGTGAGGCCAAAGCAGCAGCACAGCCGATGGGATTGGCCGTAAAGGAGTGGCCATGGGCCAAGGCATGATCAAAGCCACTGGCCAGAAAGGCAGCGTAGATCGACTCCTGGCAAATGGTCACCGAAAGAGGCAGGAACCCCGAGGTCAACCCCTTCGACAGGCAGATGATATCGGGCGTTACCCCAGCCTTATGGCAGGCAAACAGCGCTCCGGTGCGGCCGAAGCCGGTCATTACCTCATCAAAAATCAACAGCACATTATGGGCTTTCAGGGTAGCCGCCAGACAACGCAGAAATTCGGGTCGACACATACGCATGCCGGCTGCGCCCTGCACCAGCGGCTCGACGATGACGGCGGCACAATTTTTACCCTGTTCGGTCAGATAACGATTCAGGGCCGCCATGCTCTGCTGCTCTTTCTGCTCGACCGTCTCATCGTCGATCCATGTCTCTGGAAACGGCAAGGTATCGACCTGGAACATCATCGACTGAAAAGCATCAAAAAAACCGGACGAACGGCCTGCTGACATGGCCCCGACCGTGTCACCGTGATAGCCTCCTTCAAAGGCCAGAAAGCGGTTGCGCGGTTCACCCCGATTGATCCAGTATTGACAGGCCATTTTCAAGGCCACTTCAACAGCGGTGGAACCGTCGTCGGAATAGAACACCCGCGTCAGGCCAGCCGGCAGGCGACTGGTCAGACGCGTCGCCAACTGCACCGCCGGTTCATGAGTCATGCCAGCAAAGATGACCTGCTCCAGCTGCTGCGCCTGGCGGGCAATGGCTGCTGCCACAACAGGATGAGCATGACCATGGGTGGTGACCCACCAAGAGGAGATTAAGTCGAGATAGCTGCGACCGGCGCTATCGTAGAGCAGCGCTCCCTGCCCGGAAACGATCGGTATGGGTTCGGGTGCCACCTGTTCCTGGGTGTAGGGATGCCAGACGTGGCGGCGGTCCAACGCGACGATGTCGCCATGGTGGGAATTGGCAGAAGTCACGACAAAATCCTCTCCGGAAAAGTCACTGCGGCAACGGTAGCAGCGGTCAGCTGGTCGAGCCAGGGAAATTCAGCCACCACATCAACCCGGCCATAGTAGCTGATAGCCTGCCGATTGACCGGATTCGGCACGCCATTCATGATAACGCCAATGACCGACAGGCCGCGCTGGCGCAAGGCTGTCAGAGTTAGCAACGTATGATTGATGGTCCCCAGCGTGCTACGGGCCACCACCAGTACCGGCCAGGCCAGTTGTGCCATCAGATCGATCATCAGATCATTCTGGTTAAGCGGTACCAACACCCCTCCCGCCCCTTCGGCAATCAGAAGACGATCGCTGCGAGGTGGTTGGCAACGCGCCAGATCAATGGTCACCCCATCCAGTCGGGCCGACTCATGAGGCGACAACGGTGCCTGCAGCCGGTAACACGAAGGATGGAAGTGCTCTGCAGCAACACCGGAAAGCCGCTGGACAGCATCGCTGTCACTCTCGCCATCCAGACCGGACTGGATTGGCTTCCAGTAACCACCACGGCTATGGTGCAGCAACCAGGCTGAAATAACCGTCTTACCAACGTTGGTATCGGTTCCGGTCACAAAGATTCCTCTCTGGTCCCCTCTCTGATCCATCAATCCCAATCACCTTCACTCTTTTGTCAGTTATTGATTCGTGCTATTTTATCCGCTCTATTCTATCCACCCGTGGCGGATCGTGCCATGGATAAATCTCATCAAGTGGAATCGAGGCAATAATGAGGCAACAGTGGCTCCTGTTTGTGCTGTGTACAACGCTGGTCATCAACGCCGGTTGTTCGGGTAACCTGTGGAACAGCCGCAACAAGTTTGACGAACACCCCCTGTCCAAGGTCGGCCAAAAGAAAATTATTGAGGATGAACGGGAACGGGGGCCATTTGGCGGCGAAGCCAGTGCTGAGGGAGAAGGGCTGTTCAGCATCGGCGGTGGGGAGGGTCTGCTGGGCGGGGGACGCAAGAAAACACAGGAACAGATGCGTGCTGATAAACTGTTTGCCGCTGCGCTGGATGTGGTGCTTGATCTTCCCATTCAGACCACCAGCCGTGAGGGCGGGTTCATCGCCACCGACTGGAAAGTGGATCCCAACCAGCCCACCGTGCGCTACCGCATGAACATCCGAATCGCCGGGACTGAACCCTATGGCGAGGTTAAGGTCAGCGTCCTGAAACAGTCGCTGGAACAGGGTCTGTGGGTTGACCGACCCGCAGACGATCAGCTGGCCAAACAGATCCGTAAGACCATCCGCGACCGGTCCCAGATGATCAAACCCAATTAGTCGCGACGAGACTCCCTGTCCCTACCGCTTGGCCTTGTAAGGTAGTGGCAGGGTCAGGTTGATGAAATCGTTACGAATGGGCGGGGTCAGCGTGACGTATTGATCGTTTTTGAAATCGACAAAGGCCACATTGTTGCCGGTCATGCGGGCCCGCTCCATGATTTCAACGCTCATCTCGGAGGTGGTATTGGCGAGGCAGACACCAAAGCCAACCTTTTCCGACGCAATGATGGAGAACAGCTGCAACGCCGATGTCATGCTGGCCAGATCGCTGTTGCGCAGATAGCCCAATTCGATCAGTGCATCCGGTGCGCTGCTGATGGCAAGCGGATAATGGCCTTTGTCGCGGTTGTAGCGAATACAGGCATCGCTGATGGTGTAAAACATGCCCAGCAGTACGGTACCCTGATCCGACGGCAGCTTCTGGGCGCGCGATTTTTCGCGGATATCCCTCAGTCTGACCAGGGTCCAGAGGACAATCGTCAATACAGCAACGACGGCAATCAGTGCGAACATGGCGAACAACCCTCGTGACAACAACTAGAATGGCATCGGGTATGGTGCATGAAAAAAATGGGCCAACCAAGAATCGGAATTAGAGCACTTTAACAAATCATCATTTACTGATATAACAGGTTCGTTGTCCTGTCCTTAGATAACCAACAGATGACTCGGAGGTAATGATAATGGCTGATAAAACACTGGATGCCAAGGGATTGAACTGCCCCCTGCCCATTCTGCGGGCCAAGAAAGCCCTGAAAGAGATGAGCAACGGTCAGGTACTGGCGATCGAAGCGACCGATCCAGGTTCCGCCAAGGATTTTGAATCGTTCTGTTCCCAGACTGGCAACGAACTGCTGAAGGCGTCCGAAACAAAATCTGACGGCAAGACGGTCTACTGCTACGAGATCCGGAAAACCGGATCGGGAGAGTAATCATGGCAACCCCAAAAAAACTGGCAATCATTGCCACCAAAGGGACGCTCGACTTCGCCTATCCTCCCCTGATTCTGGCAACAACGGCAGCAGCGCTTGACTATGAGGTCTATATCTTCTGGACCTTTTATGGTCTTCAGGTGTTGAAGAAAGATCGTAATCTCAAGATTTCCCCCTTGGGCAACCCGGCCATGCCGATGCCGATCGACATGCCGGTACTGGTGCAAGCTCTGCCCGGTATGGAAGGCATGGCTACGGTGATGATGAAACAGAAAATGAAGAGTAAAGGGGTAGCCTCCATCGAGGATCTGCTGGAAATGGCGCTGGAGTCGGATGTCAAGATGATCGCCTGCCAGATGACCGTCGATCTGTTCGACTTCAAACATGAAGAACTGATCGATGGCGTCGAATATGCTGGAGCAGCCCGTTTCTTCGAGGTCGCCCAAGGCGCTGATATCACCCTGTTCATCTAAAAACCATGACTGCCACCATGACCAGCAAGGACCACAGGGATCTGCTATCACTGGACGATCTCTCTCCAGCCGAAATGGAGCAATTGCTGCGGCGTGCCCGTGAACTGAAGCAGGCACGCCAGCAGAAGATCCCGATTGATAGCCTGCAGGGACGCATGCTGGGCATGATCTTCGAGAAGGCCTCGACACGGACCCGGGTTTCTTTCGAGGTCGGGATGCTGCAGCTGGGGGGACACGCCCTGTTTCTGTCGGCCAAAGAGACCCAGATGGGACGGGGCGAGACCCTCGAAGATAGTGCGCGCGTGCTGTCGCGCTATGTCGACGGGCTGATGGTGCGCACCTATGCCCATGAGCGCCTCCGTGTACTGGCACAATATGCCTCGATTCCGGTCATCAATGGCCTGTCCGATTCATTCCATCCCTGTCAGGTCCTGGCCGACCTGCTGACCTATCAGGAACATCGTGGCCCCATCACCCAACGGAGGGTGGCCTGGATCGGCGATGGCAACAACATGGCCAACACCTGGATGCAGGCTGCCGTGCTGGCCGGATTTCATCTGACGCTGGCCTGCCCGGATGGCTATCAACCCGATGCTGGTCTGGTGACCTTGACACAGCAGCGTCTGCAGGGGCGCAGCGACGCGTCGCTGACGCTCGTCAGCGATCCGGTCATCGCAGCCACCGATGCCGATCTGATCATCACCGATACCTGGACATCCATGGGACAGGAACAGGAACAGCAACAACGCCTTGCCGCATTCAGCGGCTACCAGGTCAATGAGGCGCTGATGGAACGCACAGCCCAGACGTCGCTGTTCATGCACTGCCTGCCGGCCCATCGCGGCGAAGAAGTGACCTCCGAAGTACTGGATGGTCCCAGGTCGGTGGTATGGGATGAGGCAGAGAATCGTCTTCACATCCAGAAGGCCATTCTGGAGTGGTTGTTATCTTGAATCGTCACAGGCATCATCGTCAAAGGGAAAGGTAGCGTATGTCAACATCTCCAGCAGCATCTGTCAAAAAAGTCGTACTGGCCTATTCCGGTGGGCTGGACACCTCCATCATCCTGAAATGGCTCCAGGATGTCTACCAATGCGAGGTGGTGGCCTTCGCCGCTGACCTGGGACAGGGCGAGGAGCTCGATGAGGCTCGCGTCAAGGCGCAGAAGATGGGTGTGCGCGACATCTTTATCGAAGATCTGAAAGAGGAGTTCGTGCGCGATTTCGTCTTCCCGATGTATCGCGCCAATGCCCTGTATGAGGGGGTCTATCATCTCGGCACCTCCATTGCCCGACCGCTCATTGCCCAGAAACAGATCGAGATTGCCCGCCGTACCGGTGCCGATGCCGTGGCACACGGGGCCACCGGTAAGGGCAACGATCAGGTACGCTTCGAGCTGGCCTACTATGCCCTGCATCCCGACATCCGTGTCATCGCCCCCTGGCGCGAGTGGGATCTGACATCACGCGACAAGCTGTTCTCCTATGCCGAACGGCATGGCATCCCGGTACCGACCGACAAACGTGGTGGCACGCCCTACTCCATGGATCGCAACCTGCTGCACATCTCGTTCGAAGGCAAGGTGCTGGAGGATCCCTGGCAGGAACCGGACGAGGAGATGTTTGTGCTGTCGGTCTCTCCGGAACAGGCCCCTGACCGGCCCCAGTATGTCGAGATTGAATTTGTCCGCGGCGATGCCGTGGCTATTGACGGCACGTCCCTATCACCGGCCCAGTTGCTGACCCGCCTCAATCAGCTCGGTGGAGCCCACGGCATTGGTCGCATCGACTTGGTGGAAAATCGCTACGTTGGCATGAAATCACGCGGCGTCTACGAAACCCCGGGCGGCACCATTCTCGGCGTGGCCCATCGTGCCATCGAGTCGCTAACCCTGGACCGTGAAGTGGCCCATCTGAAGGACGAGCTGTCGCCACGTTATGCCGCGCTGATCTACAACGGCTACTGGTTCAGTCCCGAACGTAAGCTGCTGCAAACCATGATCGACGCCAGTCAGGAGTTTGTCTCCGGCACGGTGCGCCTCAAGCTGTACAAGGGCAACGTCATCGTGGTAGGACGCAAGTCGTCCCAGACGCTGTTCTCCCCAGCCATTGCCACCTTCGACGACGACCATGGCAGCTATCGTCAAAGCGACGCTGACGGCTTCATCAAGCTGAATGCCTTGCGCATGCGCATTGCGGCGTTGTTGCGTCACTAAATAGGCATCATCCCATTATTCCCGGGGCGAATGCCCCGGACCACATCCCGATTGCATTCGCGACATCCTATTGCTACAATCGTCTCTGTTCATCTCCATCCCCCCCATTGTGCGAGAACAGCGATGACCCAAAGACCACTCCGATTCATCAACCCGAAAATGGACTTGGCGTTCCGCAAGATCTTCGGCTCCGACCATAGCCACGATATTGTCATCAGCTTCCTCAATGCCATGCTGGATTTGACCGGAGACCAAACCATTACCGAGGTGGAGATCCTCGACCCTTACCAGGCCCCAGCCATTGTTGGCATGAAAACATCGATCCTCGACGTACGGGTCAAGGACCAGTCGGGCCGCCGCTACATCATCGAGATGCAGTTGGAAAACCGTCCCGGTTTTACCAACCGCATGCTGTACAATCTGTGCAAATCTTACGTGGGACAGTTACAGAGTGGGCAGCCCTATCATGAACTGGCTGATGTGGTGGCTTTGGCGATCACCGA
>JADGCH010000119.1 GCA_015229115.1 Magnetococcales bacterium | reverse complement strand
TTTGTTCAGTAAGGGGAGCATGGTTGCATGTCTTTGACAAACGCGGAATATAGCACGGGTCGGCGCAAAGAATCGGTGGCGCGTGTGTGGGTAAAGCCAGGTAATGGCAAGATTACTGTCAACGAGAAGTCACTGGATGCCTACTTCGGTCGTGCCACTCTGAGAATGGTGGTCCGCCAGCCCTTCGTCGAAGTGCAGATGGAAGACCGTTTTGATGTCGTGGTCACGGTCCATGGCGGGGGCAACTCAGGTCAGGCCGGCGCCATCAAGCATGGTATTTCCAAGGCGCTGACGCTCTACAACGGCGATTACCGCGCTCCCCTGAAGAAGGTTGGTTTTCTGACTCGTGACTCCCGTGCGGTGGAACGCAAGAAATATGGTAAGCACAAGGCGCGCAAGAGCACGCAGTTCTCGAAGCGTTAGGTCGGGTTTATTTCCGTTGGTGTGTTTTTCTGACCTACTACCGAAGTCGTTCGTGGGGTCTTCTTAGGCTAATCTTGGTCGTCCTTCGCTGAGCTGCTTATTGTGCAGATGGTGGGTTGATTGTATCAAGTCAGTATGGTTATTTTTAGTGGCTTCGGATGCCCAGCCCGTTGCTGAAATGGCGCCGCTAAGGGGCAAGGCGCCAGCAGTTTGGGTAGGTATGTGTGCTGTTCTGATAGGCCTAATTTGTTTCGGATTGTGAAAAAATGGGGATATCTGTAAATACTCTATATTTGTTGATGCGGGAGTATGTTAGGAGACCGTTTTATGGACATGTGTTGTCGCTAGGTAAGCCGGAATTATGGATTAATATTTACGGTTTTAAGCAAGTTGCAGGCTGGGCCGGGTTTCCGCTAGATCACCTAACAGATGAGCAGATTCGCAATAATGATAGGTTTGAAGCGGTTAAAATTTCTGATGTGACATGCTTTAGGGCATTGGGTTTTTCAGAAGCTAGTTCGATGGATATTTCCGATTACGAGGGAGCGGATTTTGCTTTTGATCTAAACAACACGGTTCCTGAGGAATTTCACGAGAGGTTTGATGTTATTTTTGATGGTGGTACTTTGGAACATATTTTTGATGTGCCTAGTATTTTTAGAAATATATGTTTAATGTTAAAAATCAACGGCAGAGTGGTCCATGAGAGTCCATCAAATGGTTGGATGGATCATGGTTTTTATAATATCCAGCCAACATTGTACTATGATTTTTATAAGATAAATGGATTTGATATTAATAGGTTATGTATTGCAAAAAATAGCACGGATCAATGGGCACACTTAAGAGATGTATACGAGCATATAGACTATACACCTGGCATGTATGACTTTAAGTTTATAAGTGATTCAAAGATACAGAATGTGTTTTTGGTGGCCACGAAAAAAGAGAAAATTTTGGATATAAGGAAGCCACAGCAGTCTTTATGGGGTAGGATTACTGATAATCATGCTCAGCAGAATAAAAACAACAGGGAAGTTAAGATGTGGAAGCCTTCCTACATGGGTTAGGACTTTGATGTTGTTGAATTGTGTGGTTCGCGAGATTTAAATGGTGGTACATGTAACTGTGATCGCCTCTGTGCGGTTCGTATCAAGGAGCAAGGTACATATGTCGAACTTGTTGTAGACCTTGTTCATCGTTTGGGCGGTTCGGCCAGCAAGTTCGGAGGCTCAGAAAGAAAATATAATGTAACTGCCCAGGTGGTCTTTCCGTATGCGAGGGCTTGACACAGGCACCCATTCGATGACCAGAATGTTCCCATGAACCAAGAAGCCATTATCTCCCGCCTACTTGAAGAGAACAAGGCCCTTGCGGCTGAGAATGCCTTGTTGCTTGAAGTAACTGATCGGCAAGCTGAAGAGATTAAGGCTCTCAGGGCCGAGAACGAGCTGTTACGTGCGACGGACGAGCGGTTTGAGGCGCGGATTGGGGAACTAGAGCGTCGTCTTGGTTTGAACAGCAGCAATAGCAGCAAGCCACCATCCAGCGATGGTTTAGGCAAGCCTGCTGCGGGAAAGGGCAAGAATGAAGGTCAGTCGTCGTTGCACTATGAGCTTGCGGGAGACTTCTGACAGGAAGTCTGGAGGTCAAGAAGGCCATCCAGGTAAGACTCTGATGCAGTCTGACACTCCCGATTTGGTTGTGGACCATTTTCCTGACCAATGTGCCGTTTGTGGCTCGCTCCTGGACTCGTCCGAGTCTGTTGGTCATCGGTCAGCCAAGTGGTTGATCTGCCGGAACCGTGGCCGTTGGAAGTCACAGAACGTCGTACACACAAATGTTTGTGTGGAAAGTGTGGCAGTGAGACATGTGGGTCTTTTTCGGAGGATGTTAAGGCACCCGGTGCCCTGATCACGGCTATGGTGGTTTACTTGTTGCACTTTCAGATGATTCCCGAAGATCGTTTGGCCACCCTGATGAGGGACTTGTTCGGGGTAGGTTTGGTTCCGGCGACGGTTGCCCGTATGGGTCGTGATTGGGCAGCCCGCTTTTAGGAAGTTGTCAGTTGGATCATTGCGTTGGTCAGAACAGCTTCAGTCAAGCACCTGGATGAGACTGGTTTGAGAGTTGGGGCAAAACCCAGCGGCTGCACGTAGCCTCGACGGCTTTTTTGGCCTTCTACCGTGTGGCTGTCAGGCGTGGTAGCGTGTTGGTTGGTGTGGTTGGAGTCATCGTTCACGATCACTGGAGATCCTACTATACGATAGAAGGGGTGCTGCACGCATTGTGTAATGCCTATCACCTGCGAGAGCTGAAAACTCTGGTTGAAATCGAGAAAGAAGAGTGGGCTCGCAAGATGTAGAAACTGTTGCGATTAGCCTGTCACGTAACTAACTTGGCTCGTGAACAAGGGAAGCTGTTGCGGCCCAGCCAGACTGCTCGAATAGAGTGATGTTATGACGATATTATCGTAATGGGTTTGGCGTTTCGCGAGTCACTGCCGTCCTGTGCCCGTGCCGCACCAGGAGAGCGTGGAAGATAGAAACGCCGCACAAGGCTATATCTTCTCCTGAGGCTGCAAGGACGACGCTGGGATGTGCTCCGCTTTCTTCACGATCCGGCTGTGCCTTTTACCAACAACCAAGCCGAGCAGGATGGACGCATGATGAAACTCCGGCAAAAGATCTCTGGGGGGGCCGATCGCAAAAGGGCGCGGAAGATTTTTCTGTCATACGTAGTCTTATCTCGACGGCCATGAAGCAGGGTTGGAACATCATCGATGCCCTCTGCAGAATTCCAGTTCCTTGATCAGAAATTTGCGCTCCGCATGACCGGATGGGGGGTGCTTGGTCAGTTACAATATAACCTTTCCAGCATGATGCGTCGCATGATGATACCAAGATAGTTCATCAAGTGGCCGAAATGATGAACAAGGCCCTTGTTGTAGTTGTGATTTGGAGTAATAGATGCATAACAGTTATTCTATAAGTAGAAACACGTTTGTCCGTCATGGGGACGGAGAGGTCTCTAGGAGTATATTTAAGCAACAAGTGACAGATGTTTCAATAGAAGTAAATTCATACTGTAATCGTACGTGTATCTATTGCCCAAATTCGTTATATACCAATAGACTGGACCAAAACATTCGAATAGATGATTCTATCTATGACAGGGTCGTAGGTGATTTAGCTGAGATTTCATACGATGGGCTCCTGAATTTCAGTATATTTAATGAGCCGTTGTCTGACAGACATATCCTAGAACGTGTCCGGCAAGCACGAAAAGAAATTCCCGATGCTAAGTTGCACATATTTAGTAACGGTGATTTCCTGACTCCTCACTACCTTGCTGAGTTACAGCAATCCGGTCTCAATGCTCTCACACTATCTATGCATCTTGATAAAAATAATATATATGGTCAAAGTGGCATTATAGCTGCTCATTTGGCAATTGGAAAGTTTGCCAGAAAGATGGATTTTTCAAATGACTGTGTCAAGTGCTTGGTGGAAAGCGAAAATATGGTAAAGTGGCAGGTGAATCTGTCTAACGGTATGGATATATTGGCACATAGTTGGATTAAGAATTCTGATGGGTTTGCTGGGTTGAATACGAGAGGGGGGGTTGTTGCTGAGGTTGTTCCTTATCGAAAAGAACCTCGTAAGGAAATGTGTCTGAATCCAGTTTGGACTTTTTCTATTAACTATAAGGGAGATATGACGCCCTGTTGCCATATTCGGACAGATATACCCGATAATAACCGATATGTACTTGGCAATATAAATGATTACGATTCTATTTTTTCTCTTTATGCGAGTTCTGCTGCTATTTCATGGCGTCGAGCAATGGCTTCATTAGAGGAAAAGAAAGGGCCCTGTCGTACTTGTGACCAGGATCTTGTGCCACATGAGACAGCAGTTGTGGTAGCTGGCATGTTGACTTCACTTCGCCGTTGATGATTCTGTATTTGAATACGGTTGACGTGCCATTAGCTAGCCTTGTTCTCTATGGGGAATGTGTTGTTGGTCCGACAAGAAGGGGGCTTTTCTGTGCTGGGGGACTATGCGACGATCAGAATGCGTCGCTAGGTCGTTACGCTGGTGCTTGGAGCCGACTTGGCTTACTCTGATGTCTTATCGTAGCTGCTGTAAATCAGTTCCATATTTTGAACGGGCTATTACGCTTGATCTTTATGATATTTCCGCTCATAACAACTTATCATCCTATTTTCTTAGGCTTGGCTTTTTCAGCAAAGCTATTATTCATTACGAGTATGCCCTGTTTTTACAACCGGACCAGAGTACCCGTGATAACTTGATTCGGGCCCTGCTGATGCTAGGTAATCTTTACCATGGACAAGACCAGCTCGGGGACGCCACGGATTGTTATAAGCGCGTTCTAAGCCTTCAGCCTGATCATATTGAAGCTCTTATCCAGTCTGGTGTTATAGCCTTGGTTGGCGGTGATTTGGATGAAGCTAACCAATCTTGCCGTTGTGCAGTCGGTCTATCCGAATCAGTGCCAATTCACGATGTTCTTTCTGCTGGTAACCAATTCCATAACCAAGGACGTATTTTAGAGTCCATCGCCTGTTTCATAATGGCGATATTTCTGTATCCAGGCAGTCCGGACCTTTATAATTATCTGGGTTCTAAGCTGGCATCCATCGGATATCACAACCAAGCGGTAAAGTGTTACGAACAGTCCCTCCGATTGCGGACTGATAGTGTCACTTATAACAGACTTGGAGCTTCCATGCACCATCTTCCTGGGAGGATGCAGGAAGCAGGAGATTGTTTCCAGAAGGCAGTAGATCTGCAACCTGACTATTTTCAGGGATATAACAACCTTGGATTTAGCTTGGCAGCACAGGGACGTACTCCTGAGGCCGCCTCTGCTTTTGCGGTGGTGTTGCAAATGGATTCCAGTGAATCTGCCAGGGCAATTTATAATTTGATGCAATGTCAGGTGTTATT
>JADGCH010000118.1 GCA_015229115.1 Magnetococcales bacterium | reverse complement strand
TGGTGTGTGATAGGCCAGCATTTTTGGATACCGAAAGACTCTCATGCCAAAAAAGAATCCCGCTCCCGCTTTTATCAACTCCACATTGTGCGTGGCCAAAAAGCACACCAAAGCCCAACGCCAGGAGGCATTGCTTAAAACCGGTTCTTTGCAGAACGCCATTTTCAACAGCGCCAATTTTTCAAGCATTGCCACGGATGCCAAAGGTGTCATCCAGATTTTCAACGTCGGTGCCGAACGCATGCTGGGCTACTCGGCCGCTGAAGTCATGAATAAGATCACACCGGCCGACATTTCCGATCCACAGGAAGTGATCGCACGCGCCAAGGCGTTGAGCCTTGAGCTCTCCACCCCCATTACGCCAGGTTTCGAGGCCCTGGTCTTCAAAGCGTCACGCGGCATTGAGGATATTTACGAGCTGACCTATGTCCGCAAGGATGGCAGTCATTTCCCGGCCGTTGTATCGGTCACAGCGCTCCGTGACGCTCAAAACGCCATTATCGGTTATCTGCTCATTGGTACCGATAATACCGCTCGCAAACAGGTTGAAGCAGAACAGAAGAATCTTGACCAGCGTCTGCGTGACCAGCAGTTCTACACGCGTGCGCTCATCGAATCTAACATTGACGCGCTGATAACAACCGATACGTCTGGTATTATTACAGACGTTAACCATCAGATGGAGATGCTCGCAGGTTTCACGCGGGATGAACTCATCGGTACTCCATTCAAGAATTACTTTACCGATCCCAAGCGGGCTGAGGATGGTATTAATGTGGTACTCAGTGAAAAAAAGATCACAGGCTATGATCTCACCGTGTGCGCTAAGGATGGCAAGAAAACAGTGGTTTCTTACAATGCCACCACCTTCTACGACCGCAACAACAAACTGCAGGGGGTGTTCGCTGCGGCGCGCGACATGATTGAGCGCAAACGCCTGGATCAGGTACTACAAGACAAAAACACCGAGTTAGAGATCGCCAAATTTGTGGCAGAAAAAGCCAATTTAGCCAAATCAGAGTTTCTTGCCACCATGAGCCATGAAATCCGCACGCCCATAAACGGTGTGATTGGACTGACCCATCTTTGCTTGCAGACAGAATTGACCGGACAACAGAGGGACTATCTGATCAAGGTTAGGGTCAGCGCCAATGCCCTGTTGCAACTGATCAACGACATCCTGGACTTTTCCAAGATCGAGGCGGGCAAGCTCTCCATGGAAAACGATCAATTCACCCTGGATGAAGTTTTGAGTCGAGTGGTAGCTATTTTAAGTGTCAAAAGCCAGGAAAAAGGCCTGGAGTTGCTGCTGGACACCAAGAGGAATGTCCCTCTTTGTCTGCAAGGGGATTCCCATCGTTTAGGGCAGATTCTGACCAACTTGGCTGGTAACGCCATCAAATTCACCGAAGAGGGTGAAGTTGCCATCACGACTGAAGTACTGGAAGAGACTCAAGAGAACGTCATGCTGCAATTTGCAGTGCGGGATACCGGCATTGGTATGACACCCGAGCAGGTGGACAAGCTGTTTCAGGAGTTTTCCCAGGGGGATTCTTCCATTACCCGCAAACACGGTGGAACCGGCTTGGGGTTGGCGATCAGCAAGCGTCTGGTTGAGATGATGGGGGGTAAGATTGGTGTTGAAAATGAACCAGGACATGGGAGCCGTTTCATATTTACCGCCCGTTTTGATAAAGTTGAGGGTCCAGCCAAGCAACTGCCAACGCCGGTAGAAACCATTCGTGGATTACACATCCTGGTGGTGGATGATAACAAAAGCGCCCTGCAAATCATCGCTGAACATTTGGCATCGCTGAATTATCATCCGGTTTGCGTTGCAAGCGCGGCACAGGCCTTTGAAAAGCTTGTCATAGCCGATGTGGCAGGTCCTTGTTTTGATTTGGTGTTAATGGATTGGAAAATGCCTGACATGAATGGACTGCAGGCAGCTCAACACATCAAGAAGGAGTTGTCTCTCAAGAAAATTCCGGCCATTATCATGGTAACCGCCTATAACCAGGAGGATATCGTACCGCATAAACATGACAATGGCATCCTCGATGGTTTCTTGATGAAGCCCATCAATATGAGCTCGTTGTTGGATGCCATCATGATCGCGTTCGGTTATGCCTCAGCAAAGCCGTTGATCAGTCAATCTCCCCATCAACGCGCCAATCTGGCAGGCGCTAAATTACTCCTGGTGGAAGACAATGAAATCAACCAGCAAGTAGTGCTGGAGCTATTGCGGCAGGCCGATATCGAGGTCGTCGTTGCCCATAACGGTCAGGAGGCGGTAGATCTGGTGGGTAAGGAGCCGTTTGACGGTATTTTAATGGACTTGCAAATGCCGGTGATGGACGGTTTTAGCGCTACTTTATCCATCCGTCGGACATGGTCATCCGATGTTCTACCCATCATTGCCATCACAGCCAATGCCATGAGTGGCGACCGGGAAAAATGTCTGCAATGTGGTATGAACGATCATATTGCCAAACCAATCAATCCTGAAAATCTCTATGACGTATTGTCGAAATGGATCAAGCGTTCCAATCCTGTGGCTATCTCAACCAATTTTATCAATTATAACCTTAACAGTGTCAGCTACAGGGAACAGTTAGAACAGCCTTTTGCTAAATTATCTTCGATTAACATCAGGAATGGTTTGGCCAATATTGGCGGAAATACCAAACTTTATCAGGATCTTCTGATTAAATTCGTTCGTAACCATGGGGATACTGTCCAGCATATGCAGCGACTGCTGGAGACTGGAGACAATGTGACCCTTGAGAGGATAGCACACAGCCTGAAAGGAGTTGCCGCCACGATCGGTGCTGTCGACGTCAGCAGTGCCGCGCAAAAACTTGAGGAAAAGTCGAAAATATCGGAGACGGGGGTTACGTGGTCTGTTTTATTGGCATCATTATCGGGTGAGCTGGATAAGGTCATCGTCAATATCTCGTCCGTTTTTCCTGATTTGGCTGCTGTGGTCGTTCAGGAGGAATGGAAGGAAGACAGAGTAGTGGACGCCGAAACCCTTGAAAAATTGTTTAGAAAAGCTCGACCATTATTGCTTTCATTTGATGCCTCTGTAAAAAAAGCCATTGGAGAGATAGGGGATCTTGTGAATGGCACAAGGATGAGTGAACGGCATAAGGATCTTAAAAAGCACCTTGATGTCTATGATTTTGAAGGGTGTCTCTCCTCTCTGCAACAATGGGCACAAGCAGAGCATATTCTCCTGGATGAAAACAAGTGAGTAGCCATCCACGCGTCCATGAGAAGTCGATTCTTGTTGTTGACGACACCATCGAGAATTTGATCGTCATGGAGGAGATTCTTGCTCCCTTATATCGAGTCCATATTGCTACCAGTGGTCCGCTAGCCATTAAAAACGCGCTTTCTGCGGCACCCCCGGATCTGATCCTGCTGGATGTCATGATGCCTGATATGGATGGCTATGAAGTATGCAGGATTCTGAAAAGTCATGAAAAAACTCAACAGATTCCGATTATTTTTGTGACGGCCAAGTCGGGAGTGGATGAAGAAACCCTGGTCTTTTCTTTGGGTGCGGCCGATTTTATCAGAAAACCAGCCAGTCCGCCCGTGGTGCTGGCGCGGGTTAAAACCCATCTAGCCATCAATGACCAGAGAAAACTGCTCGAAGATCAAGTGGAAGTACGCACCTCTCAATTGCGTATCCAGGCACTGGAATTGGATGAAAACCGCCTGGAAGTCATTCGCCAGTTAGGTCGGGCAGCCGAGTATCGGGATAACGAAACGGGCATGCACATCCAGCGTATGAGTCGCTATACACAACTTTTGTCCTTGAGGTCTGGAATGGGCTCATCTGAGGCAGATACGATGCAATATGCTGCCATGATGCACGATGTGGGCAAGGTGGGTATTCCTGACTGTATCCTGCTCAAACCGGATAAGCTGACTGTTGAGGAATTCGAGCAGATGAAAACCCATACAGTCATGGGATACGGCATTATCGGCAAGCAGAAATCACAGCTGCTGCAGTTGGGAGCGTTAGGTGCCTTGACCCATCACGAAAAATGGAACGGCTGTGGCTATCCGAAAGGTTTGAGTGGCCAGGATATTCCCCTCATTGGCCGATTGATTGCCCTGGCGGACGTCTTTGACGCCTTGACCTCGGCGCGTCCGTACAAAAAGGCTTGGTCAGTGGAGGAGGCCTTGTCCCTGATTCAACGTGAGATTGGGGAACATTTCGATCCAGAATTAGCCCGTCTTTTTCTTGAACTGAGAGTGTTTCTGGAAGAGATCATGGAAGCTTTTAGAGATGGTTAAAATTCCTGCCAACCAGCCTACCATTATGATTGTGGATGATTCTCCAGACAATATTACCGTTCTTGAAGAAGCACTGAGCAGTGATTACGCCATCCGGGTCGCCATTAACGGCCACGGGGCCATCAAAGCAGTCTCTGTCGATCCGTTGCCCGATTTGATCCTCATGGATGTCACGATGCCTGACATGGATGGCTATAGCGTATGTCGTCTACTTAAAGCAAACTTATTGACACGCCATATACCAATTATATTTATCACTGGAAAAAATCTTGCAGCGGATGAACTGCACGGATTTGAGTTGGGAGCGGTAGACTATATCACCAAGCCTGTCATCCCCTCCATCGTGAGAATGCGTGTCAAAACACATTTAGCCCTACGGAAAGCGACCCGGATTCTTGAACAACAAAACCTATTGCTGGCGCATGAAAGGAAAGTCATTGAAACAATCATCCTGAGAATGCGCTCTGGCGATTTTTTTGATAGGAGTCACTTGCACTGCCGAATGTCTCCGGTGGAGCAAACCACCGGGGATATGTTATTATCAGCTTTCACTCCAGACGGTCGGCAGATGGTATTATTGGGCGATTTTACCGGTCACGGTCTGACTGCAGCCATTGGTGGACCGTTGGTGGCCTATATTTTCCATGCCCTTACTCGCCAGGGAAAGAGTGGTTCTGAGCTATTGGACGAGATTAATGCCCAATTACACGCCCAGCTTCCCATCGGTCTGTTCTTCGCTGCAGCCCTGGTTGAGGTATCAGCGCAGCGCCAACAGGCCATTTTTCTGAATGCCGGCATTCCAGGGTGCCTACTGATCAGGAACGGGGATCATGTTCAAATAGATGAAATTCCTTCACTATTTCCCCCTCTTGGCATTCTTGCGACCGATAACTTTGCCTCACGGTGCATCCGTGTTGACCTGAAACCTTGTGACAGGATCTGTCTGTTTTCTGATGGCATTGTTGAGGCCCAATCCAGAGATGGCGAGATGTTCGGCATGGGTCGCATGAGGGACTTTCTCATTCATCATATCATCAATGAAGATAGCCTGGATCTGCTTCTCAATCAAGTCAATAGTTTTTGTGAAACAACACAACACGATGACGACATCACCCTGGTTGAGATGGTTGTATGAGCCAGCACTGGTTCCAACCATTTTAGGTAACTGTTCAGCCCTATCTTAACAGCAGGATCAAAACACCACAAAGCAAAACG
>JADGCH010000117.1 GCA_015229115.1 Magnetococcales bacterium | reverse complement strand
TTGAGGCCAGCGTGTCTCTGTGGCGGCTTTTTTCATTCATTCTGAGACAGGCTCTAGAGGGTGTTTTTACCGCCACAGAGTGTCTCGAGTGCCACGAGGGCGTCACACCAGGAATCGTCAGAGAGTGGCGAACCAGTCGTCATGCCAAGGCAGAAAAACCGGTTTCCTGTCCAGATTGTCACGGCGATGATCACCAAAGGATAGCCTTTCCAACGCCTAAAACCTGTGGCGTCTGTCATCCTCAACGACTGGAGCAAATGGAGGAAGAAAAACGCTACGGTTTTCCCAGCCACGCCTTGGCTATGGAACGTGTTGTGGACAACAAACACTTTACCGACAAACCCAAGGCTGAGGTATTGCCCTGTTTGCAATGTCATTCTGTGGCGACTAAATGCGACTCCTGCCATACCCGTCATCGTTTCGATGCGGCAGAAGCGCGACGTCCGGAAGCCTGCCAGACGTGCCATAGTGGGCCACCGCATCCGGATGATGAGGCTTTCTTTTCTTCTGCTCATGGACGGCGTTACAAAAAAGAAGGGGCCTCATGGGATTGGAACAAACCACTCACAAAAGGCAATTATAGTGCGCCAACCTGTGCTTATTGCCATATGCGCAACGGCAATCATCAGGTAGCCGATAAGGCCGTATGGAAATTTGGCATTCGGGAAATCAATCCTTACGCTGCCGAAAATGTCATCAAGCGGAAGCGTTGGCAGGAAACCTGTGTCGATTGCCATCCTCAGGAAGTGGTAAAACCATTCTTTCTCTCACTGGATATCGAGCGGAAAGAGGCATGGACGCTGCTCTACCAGGTAGAAAAATGGCTCAAAAAACTGCGTAGCGATGGCTTGTTGCGTCCATCGGCCCGGGAACGTCCCGCCTATCCCGTTGATGTAATGGCTCAATGGTGGCCGAGGGAACGAATCGGGTTCTTTGAGGGGCAGGCGTCAGCCTTCTATAACGTCAGTGCCATAGAACGCGATTATTTCGACTTATGGTATTTCGACAACTTGGGTGCTTATAAAGGCACGGCTCACGGAGCACAGGAGATGGCGCAGCGTTTTCATCAACATATGGAAACAAAAGCTGCTGCCATCAGAAAAGCAGCGGAACAGCTGCAACAATCGGGTAAATCCCCAACTGATATGAAACACATCTGGTTGAATGGGGAATATACGATCTTTAACCGGGATCATAACTGATCTCCTTAACTTATCTAGGCAAAGAGAAAAAACATGAAAAAAATCTGCACATCATGGGTCATATCCTGGGTGTTCATGGTCAGTCTGTTCGGGCTGATAAGCCGGTCATCTGCGGAATCGCTGAATGATGCGGATGCCCTGAGTGGGGTCACAGAGGGCAAGGTCGTCTTTGACATTGGTATGGCCAATCCCCAAACTTTGCCTCTTTACCTGAAAGTAATCTCTCAGACTCATGCCGACCTGGTGCGTCAGAATGTCAAACCGAAGATAGTACTGGCTTTTCACGGCGGAGCAGTCAAGCTGGTCTCCAGCAACAGGGAGTCATTTCCTCTGGAACAGCATCTATCCCTGGAAGAGATCTCAACATTGATTGCTGACTTACAGAAAAAAGCTGGGGTACGTATGGAAGTGTGCGGATTGGCTACAAGCCTATTCAAAGTGGATAACAGCACCATTCTACCAGGAATTAAAGTAGTTGGAAATACTTTTATTTCTCTTACCGGGTACCATGATCAAGGATATGCATCCATTCCAATCTATTGATATAATGGGATATACATCATGAGAAATGGTTCGATGGCCATGCGTTTGCTGGTTGCCTGTTTATTGGCGGTAGCAGCTTCCATGGCATTATATTACCGGGATAGTCTCAATCCTGCGCAGTTGGAATCCTGGGTACAGGGATGGGGTACGGCCGGCATGATCACCTTTGTCGGCCTCTATGCCGTAGCTACCATTCTATTCCTGCCTGGATCGGTCTTGACCCTGGCTGCTGGTGCGCTGTTTGGGCCATGGCTGGGTGGAGGACTGAGCCTGCTCGGAGCTACCACGGGGGCTGCTATTGCCTTTTTGCTGGCTCGTTATTTAGCCGGTGCATGGATCGCACAAAAGGCACAAGGCATGATGGCACGCCTGTTGGCTGGTGTCGAATCAGAAGGGTGGCGTTTTGTCGCCTTTGTGCGTCTTGTGCCGCTGTTCCCCTTCAACCTGCTCAACTACGCCCTGGGGCTGACACGTATTCGTTTTGATCATTATGTTCTCACCTCCCTGCTGTGTATGGCCCCGGGTGGTTTAGCCTATTCATGGCTAGGCTACGCCGGTCGCGAAGCAGCATCCGGCAGCACCGAAGCGGTCAGAACAGCCTTATGGGCTCTGGGGTTGTTGACTATGGCACTGTTGATCCCGCGCTGGCTCAAACAACAGAGGCAGTCCAAACGCCAGTTGGACACGGTCGGTTTACAACACCGGTTGGCTGAAAAAGAGCCCATAACCGTACTGGATGTCAGAGATGCCACGGATTTTGTCGGAGATAATGGTCATGTCCCCGGTTCGATCAACATCCCATTGCCAGAACTGGAAAATCGCCTGGATGAGATCCTCAACATCAAGGGTGCTGTTGCCGTAATCTGCCATACCGATAAAAGGTCCGCCACAGCCTTCCGTCGCCTGGATGCTCTTGGTGTGGGCCCCCTTTTCCTGGTGCGCGGTGGCATGAAACAATGGCGACAGGATGGTTTCCCAGTGGAACGGTAACCGAGCCATGAATCAACCCTGTTTGTACCAGCGGATTACCGAAGCACGAGAAATTTTAGGCTTGAGTGAAGAGGCAACCCTGTCTGAAATCGAGCTGCGGATCAGAACTCTGGTCAAACTATGGCATCCTGATCACCACAGTGACGATAATCGGAAACAATACACTGAGATGACCCGGCGCATTCTGGAATCAGCGTCCTTGATCCGCTCTTTTTGTGCCAATTACCGTTATTCATTTCGCGCCGAAGAAGTCAGAAAATACCTTTCTCCAGAAGAATGGTGGCAGGACCGCTTCGGATGTGAACCCGTCTGGAATAGCAACGAGAAAAATGTCGAACTTCATAAAACCGACCGATCACAACCACCATCGGTGAGGATGAAGTCGTGACCAAGCTAATGATGGCTGTAGTTATCGTGATATTTGTTGTCATAGATCATGCAGGAGCAACCAGCCCGGACGTTACCTCGTCAGATGAGTGCCTTTCTTGCCATCAGCAGAGAGATGCTGCCCTGGTCGATTCATGGGCTAAAAGCCGCCACGCCGCTGTTGATGTTGGCTGTCCATCCTGCCACGGCATCGACCATCAAGGGGCCATGGCAAAGCGTGCCCGTCATAACGATGCCTGCATCAATTGCCATCAACGCGAAAGCAGTAGCTATAGTCTCTCCAAACACGGCGTTATCGTTACTTTGGAAGCCCAAAAACTGGATTTTTCTTTGCCGCTCAAAGAAGGTCACCTACGTGCTCCCACCTGTGCCTATTGTCATATGCACGACAAAGAGCACCATGCAGGATCTGGAGTGTTTCCGATTACCCCTATAGGTCGTCATGCAGCAACAGATGACGACATTCGTTCTGAAAAACGCGCTGAACCCTGCCGTGACTGCCATTCACCTCGTTTTGTCGAAACATGGTTTAACAGCGGTGATCGCATGGTGGAGATTGGACGTATGAAAATACGCGAAGCAGCGCAGATATTGGCGACAATCCCCCCACAACGGGAACAACAGGGCCAGCAGCTATTCCAGCAGATGACTGAACAGCACCTGCGCAATCTATTCCTTGGCGTGGGGCACCAGTCCCCTGATGACCAGTGGTGGCACGGCCATCCAGCCCTGGATGGTGATCTGTTGCGCATCAAATCCCTTCTCCTCCTGGCCATCCCATAACCAGACATTGCCGATGCGGAAAATAAGCTGACAACACTCCTTTTGTTGAGTGAAGGCATTCTCCTTCAAACATATTCCATCATGTCATCGGCTTTCGTGGCGACGATATACCGGGCAGGATTCTCGTCCACTGCCAAGGCTTGAAAATGAGACCTGCCGCAGGTGATCTTGGCGTTTTCCCTGTCGCGCAGTTCATCCGCGAAAAGACTACCTTTGGTCTCCACGACGAAGTAAATACGCTCCTCCCCGTCTTTCTCCACCAACACCGCCCAGTCCGGGTTGTAGGTTCCAAGAGGGGTGGGGACCTTGAACCATCCCGGCAGCTTGGCGTACACCCGCACCGCCTCATTCTTTTCCAATTGCTCGGCGAAAGAGCGCTCCACGCCCGCCGAATCATACACCACATGCTCGTAAACTGATTTTTGGGTGTCCTGGAGCAGCTCCTTCAGGTATCCGGTCAGCTCCTCTTGCTCGAAGAGTTGTTGGGCATAGTAGTGGTCATCGCCGATGCGCTGGTACCGAATGCCATCCACCAGCGCAAGACGCTTGGCCCGGTTGATGTTTTCGGAAGCCAGTTCAATGAACTGCTGGGGGTTGCGCCGAAAATCCTCCAGGCGTTCACTGCGGGTCAGGATACGAACGATGCTTCCCCGCGTGAGTCGGGTTTGGTCCTGCAACACCGTCAGCAGGTCGGGCAACTCGATATCGTGTTCTTCGATGACAACAGGAGCCGATTGCGCGGTTTCCCTGGTTTCGACGCCTCCCTTGCCGATGGCCAGGTCGGCCTTGCGAACCTGCATGCGGGCCGTCGTGACGGGTGGCCCATTCTGGATGGCCTGAGCACAATCCGCCACCAGTCGCTCGTTGTCGAACTCCACCCGGTAGGTGGTCTTGTGTTTGATGCGGTTCCAGAGGGACTGAAAGGCCTCGCCATGGAGAACGGCCTGACGGGTCTTGATCGTGACCCGCTCGTCGGCATTCCTGATCTCCAGCTTGCCTGCCAGTTTGCGTAAAATATCCCGCACCTGGGGCAGGTGTGCCTGGAAAGGTTCCGGGAGTTGCAGGGTTCCCTCTTTTATCGCCGTTCTCAGGGAATCTTGGACCTTGCCCCTGGCATCCACCAGACCTGCGTCCTTGAGATGGTTCCAGAGGTGTGTCGAGGCCTCAATGCCCATGGGCGCGGTTTGTCCATCGGCGTTGGTGACCGGAATGGTCGCGAACACATGTTGCTCCACCATGCCGAAACGAATCCCGGTGTCTTTCTCGATCTCCGTTTGCAGGTTCGCGGCGAATTGCTCGTAGCTCTCGGTGGCAATGACGGTCAAGGTGTTGAGGTCGAAACCGCGCAACCGTTCCCCCTGCTGGTTGACGCAGAGGCGCAACCCCCGACCAATGGACTGGCGACGGGCCATCTCCGTGCCCATGTCGCGCAGGACGCAGATTTGGAAGACGTTGGGATTGTCCCACCCCTCCCGCAGGGCGGAATGGGAGAAGATGAATTTCAACCGGGTATCGAAGCTGAGAAGCCTTTCCTTGTCACGCATGATCAGGGTGTAGGCGCGTTCGGCGTTATCCCGGTTGGCTTGGTTGTTTTCGGCGGTATCGGCCCAGCGGCCCTTTTTGTCGATGGAAAAATAGCCCTCATGGACCTCTTCGAGCGTGGCGCGGGTGTCCGCCTCCTGGAACAAGGTGTGGTATTTAGCCCACGTTTAACATAATTTTGCCTGTTTTGGCATGATAAAAACAGTAATATA
>JADGCH010000116.1 GCA_015229115.1 Magnetococcales bacterium | reverse complement strand
GACAACGGTTAGTGGAAAACGCCATCCTGGTCCAGTCTGTCAGGCGTGATGTTGGTCTGGAACTGTCGCAAACCCTGATAGACTTCAGTGATCTGCTGGTCGATGGTAGTTACTGGTGGCAGGTTGAGGCCGATGAAGTAGACCATTTTGTCGAGGCGGATGCGGGTGTTGACTTTTTTGCCATCGACGGTGTAGCCGAAGCTGGTTGTGACCGGATCAGAGAGATTGCCAGCCTGATCTTCTGCCCGTACCGTCAGCTGATAGCTGTGGTTGATGTTCCAGACGTTGCCGGTGTTGAGAAGCCAGAGCAGCCACAGCTTGGTGTTGCCAATCTGGACAGCAGGATCGGTACTGTTCCAGGTTTCCTGACTGGATGGCTTCAGTCGATTGCCATCGCGGATCCAATAGGTTTGAGAGGTCTGATCGAAAATCTTCAATTGTACCGTGGTCACGGGTCGATCATCCTGGTCAACGGCCGATCCATGGATGGCAGGTAACTGGTTATGTGCCACGGTAGCGGTGGCTGGAGCGAGAAAGGTGGCTACCGGTGGAGTGGCGTCAACGAGAATGGATAAGGTTTCGGTAGAGAAGCTGATCGAACCAGTACCGTCCGTCTGCATGGCCATGAGGGGATGCGTGCCGTTGGACAAGCTGATGGTGGTTTGCCAGCTGTTGTCCGTAACAGTGGTTATGGCGACCGTTTCTCCCTCGTCGATCGTGAGGTTGTGGTTGAGATCATCGAACAGCAGGATGGATGAGCCGCTTTTGCCACGACCACGGATCACCAATCCCGATGTCTGATGGGTGATGTTATCGCTGCTGGAGAAGCCACTGTCGCCAGCCGTATCCAGATCAAGGCTGGTTGGAATCTCCACCGCTGAGAACGGATTGGCCAGGATCAAGGTATCTTTCTGGCCATTGATGTCATCGGGGATTAAATTGGTGGCAAAGCTCTCAAAACCGATCATGCTGCCATCTGGAGATAACATGGGCATGTAAGAACCGCCGTTGCCCTGTTCGCCCTTGTCGTTGAGACTGACCAGAGCGGTGGTTTTGAGCAGGCGATCGTGCACGAAGATGTCCCAGGAATTATTGCTGTCGTTGGTGACCAGATTCCTGGCGCTGCTGCTGAACACCACAAAGCGGCCGTCGGCAGAGAGCGCCGGAGTATTGGCATCGCCGTTGCCTTGTTCTCCACCACTGCTGATGTTGACACGGGAAAAGGCGTTGGTCATCCGATCATAGACAAAGATATCGGTGCGTCCATTGGTATCGTTGGTGACCAGATTGCTGGCCTTGCTGGTAAAGGCTACGAATCGACCATCGGCTGACAGTACTGGTGCATCGGAGTCACCATTACCCTGAAGGGTCACACCAAGGGTTGTGTTGGCCTGTAAATCGCGTACGAAAATATCGGTTCTTCCATTGCTATCGTTGGCAACCAGATTGGTTGCTTCACTGACAAAGGCGATAGAGCGGCCGTCGGTCGATAGGGAAGGAGATAACGAATCGTTGTTGGCTTGTGTGTTGCTACTGGCGATGCTGATACGAGTGGTGGTATTGGTAGCAAGGTCACGCAGGAAAATATCACGTTGGCCATTGCTGTCACCATCAACCAGATTGGTGGCATCGCTGGCAAAGACCACTAGGCTGCCCTGGCCAGAAACGGAAGGTGTATAGGAACCAGCATTGCCGTACAGGCCGCTGCTGTCGACGCTGATTGCCATCACATCGTTATTGGTCCGGTTCTGCGCGAAGATGTCCGTGCTATTATTGTTGTCACCGGAAGTGAGGTTGGACGCCGTGCTGTGAAACACCAGCCACTGTCCGTCGGCAGAAAGCGTAGGGGATCCGGTTGCCTTGGTGACAGTGGGGGCCGTGTTGAGGGTGTCACCATAAAACAGCGGGGTTCTGACCGTTACATGGAGTGGCAACGAAGGGGTGCTGTTGTGACCATCGCTATCGGTCTGAATGGCCTTGACAGCATGATGTCCCTGACTCAGGGCGATGTCTGCCACCCAGGAGCTGTTACTAACAACAGTCGTTGCCAGCAGCTCATCACCGGTCATCTGGTTATCATGGTTACGGTCATCAAACAGGGTGATCGTGGTGCCCGTCTCGCCTGTGCCGGTGATGGTCAATCCGGCTGACTTGTTGACAACTCTGTCATGATTGGGGTCATCTTCTGGTAATAAACCGAGATTTTCAGGTGGCATGGCAATAAAGTCCTGGTTGAAGCGCTGCTGAATTCCAAAATCCTTTACTATTCTACAATAGTATCGTATAGCTAGCAGCTAATTACAACAAGTTTCCTCATGGGAGCCTGTATTGATGATATCGGGTAATCGTAGTCGTACCTTGATAGCGGTCGCTGGCCTGCTGGTCGTGGCGGTGCTGCTGGGTTGGGGGTTGGTGCCATCGCTGTTTGAACAGTATACCGGTGTCGTCAATGCCCCGCTCAGTTTTGACAGTAGCCGGCCTGTGACCGAGCGTGAGTTTGAGTTGCTGGCCGATGAACTGACGCGCAATGATCGAATGGAGAAGGCCCAGGCCATCACCGCCGGTGAGGAGCAGCCCTTTGCACGCCGCATCAAGACCGATCTGCTGATGCGTACCCGTTCGTTCCAGCAGGGACATCGTTTTGACCACATCGACTATTTCCGCAAGGCCGGTATTCGCCAATATCAGGGGCCATCCACCTGTTTGCAGTGCCATGCACGCATGAAGGTGCCGAATGGTCAGGGGGGGCAGGGCTATCGTGAGGTGGATACCATGGCCGATGTGCTGGATACCGTCCACTTCAAGTTTCAGCAGACTTCCACCGGTTTGACCACCTTTGGCTACGACGGCCGTGAGGTCAATGCCCCAGGCGACCGACCCATTCCGGTTGGCAAAATTGACCGCGCCTGTGGCATTCCTGGCTCCTTCTCCTGGACTGGCTGGGCAGCGTTGGTGGAAAGCCAGCCCGGCACAGAACAAGGTAGTGGTGGACAGCCGGTTGCGGCTACCTTGCGCAGCGAAGGCTGTGGTCAGTGTCACATCGGCGGCAACTATCATCCGGCTACCGAGGCCATGATGCCGGGACTGCGCATCCCTGAGGAGGCACGCCAGGGCATTGATTGCCTCATCTGTCATGCGCGTGGTTATGACATGAACGAGCGTTATGTTATTCAGGACCGCCATGGCCTGCGCTGGAACCAGGATCGTTCCATGCGTGCTGCCATGACCGTTGGCATGCCAACGGTGGACAACTGCCTGTTCTGCCATCAGCACAATCTCGGTGGCGATACCTTTGCTGGCAATGTCTCGGCTAAAAACCTGGGCCATCAGAATCCACGTCTGCTCCATGCTGGTGCCAAACGGGCCACCCCTTTCAGTGCTGACAAGGATGTCCACGCCGCAGCTGGCCTCCATTGCCTCGATTGCCACGTGCCTCAGGGCCACAAGATCCCTCGTGGTACCAAGGGTACCGATCTGGTTGCCAACGATCTGCCCGGGCGGGAAGTTTCCTGCGAACAGTGCCATACCGCCGCACCGCATACCAAAGGGGATGAGCGGGCGTTGCTGAATGGCCATGTTGATCGTGTTGCCTGCGAAACCTGCCATATCCGCGAGCTGGAAGAATCGAGCGTGGTATTGCGCGACTGGCTTCATCCAGTCTGGAACGAAGAGGAAGGGGTCTATACCTATCGTGATATCTACCAGTCCGGTAAGCCTGGCAAAGGGCTGGTCTTTCTGTGGTTCAACGGTTATGGCACCTTTCTCGCCAATGCTCTGGGCGATCATCCACTTGGAGGAGGGCATTACAACCCGCTCATGGAGCAGATGGTCAAGCTGGATGATCCTGAGGTGGTCGAGGCAGTGCGTCGTCAGGCCATGGCTATCAAGGATAAGGATGCCAGTTTTGACGTTGAGCGCTATGTGCGTGAGGCGACCCAGCCTCTTACGGCCCTGAGCGATGAGATGCTGCAACAGCGGCGCCAGATTATTGAGGACAAACTGCGTCCCATCATGCAGCGTGGTCGTAGCAAGATCTATCCGTTCAAGATCTTCAATGCCCTGATGTACGAGGATATGTCCAACCAGGGGCCCTTTGGGGCCATGATTCTGCCGTTTGACTATCCGGTTTATTACCGTAGCGGCGATCCATTGGCTTCGATGAAGAAGGCTATTGCCCATCCAATCGTAAAGCGTATGTACCAGCAGCCCTTCAAGCTCTACATGATGGATGAGTTTATGAAATATTTTGGTGTGCCGCAGTGGTCCGGACAGTATCCGTTGCAGGACAATGGCCAGTTGCGGCAGGTGGAAGGGCACTGGATGCGGCAGATGGGCACCCTGATGGTCAACCACAGCATCGAGCGTCAGGGGCGGGCCTGTCTGCGTTGCCATGGCAAGAAGGGCATCATCGACTTTGAGCGCCTCGGCTATCCGCCGGAGCGGGTCTCCGAGCTGCGCAATCTGCCGGAGCTGAAGTAGCCGTCAGTCCCTCATACGGTAGCCTATGCCTGTTTCCGTCTTAAACAGGCGGGGGATGGTTGGGTCCAGTTCCAGCTTGCGACGTAGCTGTGTCATGAATACCCTCAACGTATGGGTTTGGTGAGCATAGGCAGATCCCCACACTTCCTTCAGGATCTGTCGATGCGTCAGAACACGCCCTGCGTTGCGTGCGAAGTAGAGCAATAATCGATATTCAATGGGTGTCAGAATCACTATTTGCCCGGCGTTGTAAACTTCGCGACGTGCAATATCGATACGAATAGGACCTATTTCAAGGATCGGTTCCTGCGCAGCACCACTCTGCAGGATGGCTCTGTGACGAAGGGCAACCCGAATACGTGCCATCAGTTCGTCGATACCGAAGGGTTTTGTCAGGTAGTCATCAGCCCCCGCATCCAGGGCCATCACTTTATCTTCTTCCCGTCCGCGCGCTGAAATAACAACAATGGGTACTTGATTCCACTCACGCAGTTCTCTCGTAAAATCAATACCATCACCATCTGGCAACCCCAAATCCAGCAGAATTACATCGGGGAGATGGGCAGTGGTTGCAATGCGAGCTGCACGGATAGAGTCGGCTTCTATAACAGACAGCTCTCTTGCTGCAAGGGCTGTACGCAAGAACCGGCGCATCGGTTGTTCATCTTCGACAATCAGGATGCGATGCCCTGTACCGTTCATGGTTCGGCCCCCAACTCTTGTTCCTCGGCAAGAGTTTCTGGGGGTAAGGGAGGGTGGGGTAGCATAATACAGAACTCGGCTCCTCTTTTTTCTCCATGCACCAGTTCTATGGAACCTCCATGGGCCTGGATTACGCCTTTGCAGATAGCTAGACCCAGACCGATTCCTTGATCACCACCACTCTTACCGTGACTGAATTTTTCAAAAATGCGCTGTTCTTCGCCAATCGGGATACCGGGACCTTTATCACGGATGCGGATGATGGCATAACCTTCTACCGACGTGACCGTCCAGATGATAGGCGTCATCTCAGGCGTGTATTTGATGGCGTTATCCAGTATGTTGATCAAAACCTGCTCAAAAAGAACAGGATCAACGTAGATCAAAGGGATAGGTTGGTCTACATGGACCTTGATGGGTCGGCCAAGAAGACGGTTCTCAATTCTGGCTAGGGCCGATCCCAATAATTCCTCAAAAGGAATCCATTCCTGCTTGATGCGGCAAGCACCGGATTCAATGCGTACCATATTGAGCAGGTTGGTCACCAACCTTTCCATGCGTTCGGCTTCACAACACACGGTTTCCAACAGTTCT
>JADGCH010000115.1 GCA_015229115.1 Magnetococcales bacterium | reverse complement strand
GTACAGAGTGTCGGTAAAATTCGCAATGATATCATGCGAGAGGCTCTGCGTTTAGTGCCCGTTCCCCCTCCTCTCTACATTAGTACCGTTGCTGACTTGCCCGCTGCTTCCGGACTTGGCAGTTCCAGTAGTTTTTGTGTTGGCCTGTTGAACGCCCTGCATGTCATGCGTGGTGAGCGGGTTTGTCCAACCCAGTTGATCGAAGAATCGGTCCATATTGAGGTGGATATTCTGAAAAATCCAATTGGTAAACAGGATCAGGCAGCAGCAGCTATCGGTGGTCTCAACCTGATCCGTTTCCTAGCTGATGAACGCATCACCCTCGAACCAGTCAATATTGCCCATGATAATTTGAGGATTTTATCCAGTTATATGCAGGTATTCTGGACTGGTATTACGCGCAGTAGCGCTGAAATTCTGTCTGAACAACAGGGCAATATCGGTTCGCGTAAGCAGTATCTGGACCAAATGCGTGAACAAGCTGTTCTACTCAGTGATATTGTCCGCTTGCAACAATTCGATATCCACAAGTTTGCCTCTGTACTGGACCATGGGTGGCAGTTAAAGCGTCATATGGCCAGCTCTATCAGCAGCGATCAGATTGATCAGTGGTACGACTTAGCAAAGGCAAACGGTGCATTGGGAGGTAAGATTTGTGGTGCTGGTGGTGGGGGATTTCTGTTGTTTTTAACTCCACCGGAAAAGCATCAAGCGGTTATACAGGCTTTATCCCTCTTGATGTTAGTGCCGGTTGGCTTCGAGTTTTTTGGTTCCCATGTTGTGCATCAAGAGTAAGGCAACTTCGTTATGCAGATACTCGTAACAGGAGCTACTGGTATTGTTGGGGCTAATTTGGTTAGGACCCTTATTAATCAGGGGTTGTCGGTCTGTGTGATCTCGAGATCACCGCAACCAACACTCAGATTGGCAGGTATTGATCAGCACATCTCGTTGATTCAAGCTGATCTTACTGATGTTGATCAGGTAACGTCTGCCGTACAATCTGTCATGCCTGATCAGGTTATTCATCTGGCGACCACTCCATTCAGTCCACCAACGACCGATGCTTCCACTCACTTCAACGCTAATGCCATCGGGTTACTGCATCTAATCGAGGCGGTGCGCCTGTTTACACCTCACGCACGTGTTGTTATCACCGGTTCTTGTGCCGTCTACAGCGGTGGCTCTAATCTGTCTGAGCAGCTGCCTATGAATCCCGCAACTACCTATGGAGCTTCAAAAGCTTCTGCGTCCGTCATTGCGTTTACGTGGGCACAGCGTTACCAGATGTCGATCACGGAGCTGCGTCTATTCACTCCATTCGGACCATGGGAACGTGCCAATCGATTGATTCCGAGCGTTGTCTTATCGGCACTAGATCAGCAACCTGTAGAGATTGGCGCTGGGTTAGCTCAGCGGGATTTTGTCTATATGGACGACGTTATCCGCGCTATCATGATGGCGTTAGACCATACCCATCTGCCTCAAGTAGTGTATAATGTCTGCTCTGGTCATGGACGTCGTGTCATTGATGTCGTACGGCAGATCTTGGCGATGATGGGTGATCCGGTACCCTTGATTGTTGGAGCTAGGGTAGATCGGCCTGATGAAATACTTGAGATGAGCGGTAACAACCAGGCTGCTGCACGTGATTTCGGCTGGCGGCCAGCTATTTCTTTTGACGAGGGACTACGACGAACGATCCAATGGATAGCAGAACATCATGATGTTGTGCGTCGTTTAACAATATAAGTGTGAATTGGGATATGTTTTATGGTCAGTGATTTTGAGCAATTCGATCAACAGAGACGCGAAATTACACAGAAAATGTGTCAGGACGATAGGTTTCAGTCATTGAGAAAAGACTGGTTTGCTATCAGCGTTGATCACAAGTACTGCTACAACTTTGACTGGATGGGAATGCCCATCATTCAATATCCGCAGGACATTATGGCCATGCAGGAAATTATCTGGCATGTGCGTCCTGAGATGATTATTGAAACGGGTATTGCCAGGGGTGGATCGATCGTTTTCTATGCGTCCATGCTGGAATTATTCGGTATAGATGGTACTGTGGTAGGCATTGATATAGAGATAAGACCATGGAATAAGCAACGCATCCTGAGTCATCCTGTGAGTCATCGCATCCGAATGATTGAAGGTTCCTCAGTTAATTTGGATGTTGTCAAGCAAGTCTATCAAATGGCTGGTGGGTCAAGCAATGTTATGGTGGTGCTTGATGCTAATCATTCCTATGAATCTGTTAGGCATGAACTACAGTTGTACTCACCTCTTGTTTCTGTAGGCAGCTATATCGTTGTGTTCGACACGGTCTCTGATGATCTACCCGATGAACTATGGCGCCAAAAAGACAGTAAAACGGGTCTTTTATCGGGTGGTCAGGGTAATGGACCTAAGAAGGCTGTGCATGAGTTTGTTCAAAACAACGACGCATTCATTATCGACAAATCTATTCAGAACAAATTGCAGATTACTTCTGCACCGGATGGTTATTTGAAGCGCATCAAATAAAGGGGTTTTTGTAATTATGTCGTTCTCATGCCTTGTTTGCGGTTCCTCGTCAATTGATGAGTTTCTTAACTTAGGGTCAACTCCCCTTGCCAATCGGTTTATCACTCCTACCGAGCTTGGGCAGACCGAGCTTTCTGCGCCGTTAAAAGTTGGTTTCTGCCATAGTTGTACTCATATTCAATTGACCCATTTGGTGGCGCCAGCAGAGATGTTTTCTCACTACCTCTACATATCATCAATGTCTGATACGCTGAAGGCGCACTTGGCCGATCTAGCACAATGTGTTGTTAATCGTGTTGCCCTGCGTCCTTCTCATTTTGTGGTTGATATTGGTGCCAATGATGGGACTTTATTGAGCAGTTTTCGTCGTCATGGGGTCCAAACGCTTGGAGTCGATCCAGCTGCCAATCTGGCGCAAATAGCGCGGCAAAATGGTATTGACATGTATACGGCTTTTTTTGGCAGGGAGACTGCGCAGAAAATCGTGTCCCAATGGGGACAAGCCCAGGTCATTACGGCCACCAATACGTTTCCCCATTTGCCGAAGTTGACTGATTTTCTAGCCGGTTTGGATATTTTGCTGGCTCCGGGCGGCTTTTTCGTCCTAGAGGCCCACTACCTGCAGGATATCCTTGACCAGCTAGCCTTTGATACCGTTTATCATGAACATTGTCATTACTGGTCACTGGCTCCCATGATGAGGCTGTTTCGTGACCATAACTTTGAGATTGTTGATGTTGAACGCATTCCGTTGCACCACGGGCAGTTACGTGTGTGGGTGCAACGCCGTGGCGTTTCGGTCAGGTCTCATCGTGTTGATACTCTGTTGGCTGCAGAGCAACAGGCTGGGCTGCGGCAGATCAGTACATTTCGACATTTTTCTGAGCGCGTCACGATTCTAAAAAACCAATTATGCCAAACCATTGATCATCTGCTGTCCCAAGGTAAGAAAATAGCGGGCTATGGAGCTCCTGCCAAGGGCAATACCTTGTTGACATTCCTTGGCCTCGGACCTGATCGTATTGTCTGGATTGCTGACCGAAGCCCGCTGAAACAAGGTCGATTAACACCTGGCACCCATATCCCAATTGTCGATCCAGAACGAATCACACAGGAGCAACCCGATTATCTGTTGCTATTGGCGTGGAACTTTGCTGACGAGGTTATGCAGCAGCAAAAATTGTTTCGTGACCGTGGAGGACAATTTATTTTGCCCGTTCCAACAGTCAGTATATTTACGTAAATGTAACTGCTGTATTGGTTCTCTTCGATATGGAGATTTGATAGAATCGCATTAGCTACACTCAACTGTAGGTGTATTGCTTCCCTTCGACATAGAGATTTGATAGAACTACGTATCCACTTCACTCAAGTGGAATCAAGCTAACATATTGAAAAACAATGAAAGGTCCATTTCTCGACAAAATGCTGCAATATTTAGCAATATCAATGTGTTATCACAACATCACTTAAATGAAGTGGAGACGTAGTTTGCAAAAATCTCCAAGTTGCACTGAACCAATGCACTCTATCAGAACTGTTGCACTACCAAGTTCCTCCGCCACCGTGGGGAAAATAGGAACGTCCGTGGGTACAAAAGAAATGAAATTAACTAATCTAACCGTCCATGGTGTAAGTGTGGCGGTACCCCCGAGCTGGCCCAAGCAAAAATGATTAACTATGCCCAAAACTACCTCTGCTGGCCAATTGGTGTGGTGGCTGGACGATGAACGAGACCCGTCTTCGCATGTGTCCAATTTGTGATAGCAGCGATACTATGCAGTTTCTGTTGCGTCGTAACGTCCCGGTTCATGAAAATTTAGCTTTACGTGATTATGGTTCGTCCAGAAGCATAGCTCGCGGCGCTATGGAGCTGGTTGCATGCCGTCTATGCGGTTTTATTTTTAATAATGCCTTTGATTTTCATTTACTTTCTTACGGCCAAGATTATGATTCTAACCAAAGTTACTCTCATAAATTCTCAGGATATCTGGATGATATCGTCGATTATTTACAAAGAGAACGGAGTGTAACGAATGCACGGGTTGTGGAGATCGGATGTGGTAGAGGATCCTTCATAAGAAAGTTAGTCGGTGATACAGATACAGGTAATACCGGTATCGGATTTGATCCAAGCTATGAGGGACCTGAACTTGATTTAGGTGGGCGTCTTTCATTTCAACAGTCGTACTATGACACCAACAGCATCAGTGGATCAATGGATGTCGTTATTTGTCGTCACGTTATTGAACACATACCAAATCCGCTAGAACTGCTGCGCAACATTCGGCATTCAGCTTATCTGTTACCGTCGTCGCGTGTTTTTTTTGAAACTCCAGATGTTGAGTGGATTTTGCGTCACAACGTGTTGTACGATTTTACCTACGAACATTGTTCATTATTTAGTGAACGGTCTATCGTAACAGCCTTTCAGCGCTGCGGTTTTTCTGTGACATCTGTTCATCACGTGTTTGATGATCAGTATCTGTGGATTGAAGCCGTACCAACAAATCTGGGATGTGCCCCTAGTTCTCTGCCTCCCGATAGTGGTTTCACTGCTTTCGCCTTAGCCTACGCATCCAAGGAGAAGGAGACCCTACTCGAATGGATCGGTAGACTACAGTTGGTGCTTTCCGGATCAAGAACAAAAAAAATTGGTGTTTGGGGGGCTGGTGGTAAAGGAACGGTTTTCCTTAATCTTATAGATCCTGATAGGCAACTGATTGATTGTGCGGTTGATATTAATCCCAACAAGCAGGGTTGTTACGTGTCTGGCACAGGTCATCCGATTGTCAGTTACCATGACCTTTTCGCTCGTCAAGTCACCGATGTTATTGTAATGAACCCTATTTACTATTCAGAAGTTCAAGCCTTGATCACACAAAACAATATTCCGGTCACACTCATTGACTGGTCGTCAGTACCCAATTTATCACCATCAGAACAGTGAAAAAGTATTATAAGATGATTGAAACGTCTGGTAATCATTTAGATCCTAGCACTTGGCTCGAACAGCTCCACCAAACCATTCTCACCGCACGTTGCCGTGTCAGTGGGCAGGAGATACCGTTAGAGGAGGGCATGCAGGCCTTTGGCCAGTTACTGCATCGCGCCATGGACCAGCACCAAAATGTCTGGTGGATTGGTAATGGTGGCAGTGCTGCCCTGTGTGCCCATCTGTCCCAGGACATCTTGAACAAGCTGGGCATTGCCTCGCATGCCTTGACAGATGCCGCGATGATTACCTGTATGGCCAATGACTT
>JADGCH010000114.1 GCA_015229115.1 Magnetococcales bacterium | reverse complement strand
TCTGATTCAGGTAGTGGTGGTGGGCGTGCCAGACCAGCGGTGGAGCGAGGTGGGTCTGGCCTTTTACGTCGGCAGGCAGGATGTTACCCTGGAGCAGGCACGCTCCTTTCTCTCCGATCGTCTGGCACGTTACAAACATCCGCACCATATGGTGCGTCTGGAGGCCATGCCCTTGCTGGCCAATGGCAAGATCAACCGCCCGCTGTTGCAATCGATGGCCCTGAGAGGAGAGGAGATCCAGGATCATGGCCTCATCTCAGGATAAAGCCTTCATGGCAGCCAGCTTTGCCAGAAGGCTGATCCAGGAGGGAGAACAACCATCTGCGGCTATCTACAAGGCGGCCAACTATTACCGCGTTGCTGTGGCTGTTGTGGCCAGCCATATGGATGAGGTAAAATCGATCAGAAATAAACCGCGCCGGTGACAGGATAGCGACCAGACCCATGACCAACGTAGCCCGAGATCTCCCCGTGGTGCTGGCCGGTCCAGTGCTACGCCGTACCACGGCCGATCGGATCAGCTTCTGGCTGGCTGTCACGACTCCGGTTAGGGTGCGCCTGATTTTGAAACATGCCGAACAGGAGTGCTCCCTGATCCTGGATGCCGGCAGCACGGGTTATCGCTGCATCACCGCAGGACGCTATCTGCACCTTCTGCTGCTTGATTGGGCTCTCGACGAGCCGCTTCCCATGGACTGCTGGATCGGTTACCGCCTGTCTGTTCAGCAACAAGATGACGATGCTGTCTGGCAGGAGTGGCAGGAGTGGGCGCCGGATCTGGCCTACGCCCATTGGGACACCCCTGGCTTTCTGCTGCCCAGCCGTGTCGGGGCCGTGGTGCACGGCTCCTGCCGTAAGCCTCACCACGATTCGGGGGATGGCCTGGTGGAGGCCGATAGGCTGCTGGCTGGTGAACGGGATGGAGTAGCCTGGCCGTCGATGCTGGTTCTGAGCGGTGACCAGATTTACAGCGACGATGTGGCGGGTCCCATGCTGCGGGCCATTCATCTCCTGATGGAGCGGCTGCAATTGGCCGATGAAAATCTGGCCGATCTGGGACTGGAGGGCATGGTTTCCGGGACCGATCTGTTGCAGCATCCGGATGGCTACTACCGCCGTGATCGGCTACTGCCTAAAACCAACGCCACCCGTTCCCTGATTGACCTGTTTTTCGGTGGTATCGCCAAGCCTATTTTTACCTCGGACAGTGCCGGCAACCACCTGATCACCATCGCTGAATATCTGTGCATGTACCTGCTGGTCTGGTCGCCAACGCCGTGGACTCTTTTTGAGTTAACCCCACCGGCTGCACTGAACGAGCAAGGGCAGCGCCTTTTTGCCCAAGAGCAGCCGCTGATTGAGGCCTTTGTCCGTGACCTGGCGGCCGTGCGCCGTGTCATGGCTCACCTGCCGGTGGCGATGATCTTCGATGATCATGAAATTTCCGATGACTGGAACCTGCATCGTGCCTGGGAAGAGAATGTCTATGGCCATCCTTTTTCCAGACGCATGGTTGGCAACGGTCTGATGGCCTATCTCCTGTGTCAGGGCTGGGGCAACCGTCCCGAAGCGTTTAGCGCTGACCTGCTGGAAGAGGTGGCCGCCGTGCTGGCCTCCCCGGGTAGACAGGATCACCAGCGATTAATCGATCGCCTGCTGAAATTCCAGCAATGGGATTTCGACTGGCCAACCCATCCGCCCCTGATTGTGCTCGATACCCGTACCCGTCGCTGGCGCAGTGAAAGCTCACCAACCCGGCCATCGGGTCTGATCGACTGGGAGGCGATCACCGATCTGCAACAGCGTCTCTATGGTCAGTCATCGGTAATGCTGGTATCAGCCAGTCCGATTTTTGGCGTTAAGCTGATCGAGGTGATCCAGCGTATCGTGGCTTGGCTGGGCAAGCCGCTGCTGGTCGACGCCGAAAACTGGATGGCCCATCCTGGCACGGCCAGTGGCATTCTCAATGTTTTTCGCCACCCGAAAACACCACACAATTTTATCGTGTTATCCGGTGACGTGCATTACTCGTTTGTTTATGATGTTGAGTTGCGTGGGCAGGTTGGCGGACCGCATATCTGGCAGATCTGCAGCAGCGGCATCCGCAACGAGTTCCCACAGCGTCTTCTGGCTTGGCTGGACCACCTCAACCGTTGGCTCTATTCGCCACGTTCGCCACTGAATGGGTTAACCCGCCGTCGACGTATGAGGATCATTCCCCGAAAACCAGTTGGCACCCCTGCCGGTCGGCGGTTATTAAACCAGTCCGGTATCGGTCTGGTTGAGCTGGATGTTGAGGGTCGTCCCTGGCGGATTCGTCATTTGGTGGCTAATGGTCCCGATGTATCGTTTGAACGGAGAGAAGCAGAAGCTCACTGGGACTGAAATTGACGCAGGAAAGGGGAGAGGATCGATGGGTAAATTCTCTGACAAGACGGAAGCGGTATCCATTATTTCAGGAGCGATGGCCAGTGCAGCGGCCCTTGCTGCTCCATCTGGCGTCATGGGTGTGCTGGCATCGATCGGCATCGGGTCACCCCTGGAGGTGACGGCCACGGCCAGTGCGCCGATACTAGCGACCGTGTCTGCGGTGATCAGTGTCGTCTCGGCCAGTATATGGTTGGTCGAAAAAATCATTGAAAAAATCAAACAGCAGCGTGGGCCACAGGCTACCGATAGCCCTTCAGCTCCTGCGTAGAATGGTCTGGATGGCCTCCTCCAGTGCGCACAGAAAACGCGAACGGTCCTGCCTGGAAAAAGCCATGCCGCTGCCTTTGATGGTGCCCAGATCGCGCAGGTAGGCGTTCAAGTCGCGCATGGCCAAGGCCGTACCGATGTTATCGGTGTCGAAGGGACGACCCGACGGACCCAAAACCAGCGAGCCCTTCTGCAAACAGCGGGCCGCCAGGGGAATATCTGCGGTGATGACAATATCCCGATCGCCGGCGTGCAGGACGATCCAGTCATCGGCCTGATCCAGTCCTCCGGCAACCACCTGTTGCTGCATCCGTGCGTAGTTCGGTAGCCGCATCCATTGGTTGCTGACCATATGAACGGCTAAGGAGTGGCGTTCCGCCACCCGCACCACCTCCTGTTTGACCGGGCAGGAATCGGCGTCAACATAAATTTCAGGACGGATTGAACATGCAACCAATGCGGCTACTCATTCTGGTAGGGTTGATCACCGGTCTGGTGACGGCCTGCCATCCCCACCAGCATCATCATCAACCGGACCGACCCGACCAGCAGGAGCGGCGGACCGATCCGGACTATAAATCACCAGAGGGACAATCGGAACAACAGTCAGAAAAGGAAAAACAAAAAGAACAACGCTGCCGTCCGAACCAGCGTTGCCGTTAACTCATCGTTATTTTTTCGTCAGGTTATTCAGGGTCGCTACCAGATTGTGCTCCATGATCTCGTAGAGCTGGCTATTGGCGGACATCAACAGCTCAACGGTCTGTTTGGTATGGCGTAAGATCTTCTCTCTCAGCTCCTTGGCCAGATCGGTCTGCTGGGTTACCATGTCATCGACATTTTGCAGTGAACCCAGCGTCCGCAGCTGTTTGACACCGACATCCATGAAATCGCTGGTGGCTTCCATCTGGTGCTTCGCCAGCTGCTGTAAGGTTTGGTCGTTGATCTCCTGCAGGCGAATGATCGAACTGACAGCAGTTCTGGTCATGTTAATCAGATAATTTTCACTGACACTGTTGCGGCTGACCATATCAGGCACTCCTTTGAATGATGGGGTTGCTGCGTTCCAGCGAGATTCCAAGGCGTCAAGATAGCATAACCGCAACAAACAGTCAATATTTTTAATGGCCGATATTTACAACTCGCATGGCTGATGAGCCGATACCGGTCATCGTGAGCGCATGCCGGGCGTGAAGGTGCGACTCTTCATCTGAATGTTGCGTCTTCTGTGACCGGCCAGGGGTCCCGGTGCATGGGCAGCGACTGCCGCCGGAGGCATGGCTGTCTGGTCATGGAAAGGATGGCTGGTATCATGGGGCACCTGGTACTGGATGATTTTCTCAATGGCCTTGAGATAGCCACGCTCCGAGACATCGCAGAAGGAGATGGCAACGCCATCGCGGCCGGCACGGGCGGTGCGCCCGATGCGGTGGACGTAGGTCTCCGGTTCGTTGGGTAGGTCGAAATTGATGACATGGCTGATCTCGACCACATCGATGCCACGAGCGGCGATGTCGGTGGCAATCAGCACCTTGGTATCTCCGGCACGGAAGCGCCGCAGCGCCTGCTCGCGTGCGCTCTGCGACTTGTTGCCATGCAGGACATCAACGTTTCGGTCAGCACTGACCAGATGTTTGGCGACGCGATCGGCCCCGTGCTTGGTACGGGTAAAGACCAGCACCCGATCGATCGGTTCCTGGTCCAGCAGCAGCTTCAGCAGTTGCGACTTCTGGGCCGATGCCACAAACAGCACCTTCTGTTCGATGCGTTCAATCGGTGTTGACTGCGGCGTCACCTCCACCCGCAACGGATGTTGCAGCAGGCTGTCGGCCAGTCCGGCGATTTCCGGGGGCATGGTAGCCGAAAACAGTAGCGTCTGACGTTGACGTGGCAGGCGTGCCACGATCTTGCCAACATCCTGGATGAATCCCATATCCAGCATGCGGTCGGCCTCATCGAGCACGAAGATCTCCAGCTGGGTCAGGTTGACATAATTTTGGTTCATCAGGTCCAGCAGCCGGCCGGGGGTAGCCACCAGCACATCGACGCCGCGCTGCAACGCCAGTACCTGGTTATTCTGTCCCACACCGCCAAAGATCACCGCCTGGGATAGTGGGATATGGCTGCCATAGCGCTTGAAGCTGGCCGATACCTGGGAAGCCAGTTCCCGGGTGGGTGTCAGCACCAAGGCGCGCACGCATCCTTTTTTGACGCGCTGCCGGAAACGGGCGATCCGGTCCAGAATCGGCAGGGCAAACGAGGCGGTCTTACCGGTACCGGTCTGGGCAATGCCAAGCAGATCCTGTCCCTCAAGGACGGCTGGGATGGTCTGGGCCTGAATGGGGGTTGGGGTATGATAACCGAGTTGATCAAGAGTAGACTGAAGGGCGGGCACAAGGCTCAATTGGGCAAAAGTGGACACGTAACTCCTTCTCGACACCGCAGTGTCGCTGATTGACACAGAACGATGCACGGCACCATGATAGGCCCGCACACGCATGATGGGCACATTGTAACCCTTTTGATCGTTCCTGTCATGGGTGGATGATACCGATCTTCAACCACCAGCACGCTGCAGCTCTTCCCTCAGGACCCTGCGCAAGGTTGATTCGATCGGCTCTGAAGAGCGGTTCAGGTACTCCTTTAAGGCCCTGTTGATGGCTTCCTGATACCTGAAATCCGCTGTATCCATCTGGTGGCGCAAACCACTCGATGAACACAACCGTTAAAAGGTGCAGGTTACCGATGGCAACCGCCATCCCAAGCCGCCAGCACCAGCCGTGCGGTGCGATACTCGCCATATTCCTTCATCTCCTTGTTCTTCAGCACCCGGAAGGTCTCGCTGGGATAGTCCGGCCCCAGCACGTCGGCTGGGTCGAGGATATAGCGCAGCTCATCGCGGTTGAGGCCATACAGCCGGGCATAGCACGCATCCAGCTCAGCCCGCAGCAGGGCGCGCCGCTCCGGATGCCAGCCAAACGGCGGCCCGTGGTAGCCGAGGTCCTCGGCAAAGGCTTTCAGATCGTGGGCGGTATAGACCAGCTCCAGCACCCGCGGGACGATGAAGGCGATATCGTCGGGGGTGTAGCGGTCGGGTGGCAGGACTGGTAATTGCTCGGCAATGAAGAAATTCAGGTGGGTT
>JADGCH010000113.1 GCA_015229115.1 Magnetococcales bacterium | reverse complement strand
TCAGGGTGATGGTATCCACCTTGGCACTGCCGATGACACTCTCGACGCCACTGATGGCCAGCAGACCCCCGGTCATCAGGGTGATGGTATCCGTTCCGCTGGAACCGGTCACGCTTTCGACTCCGGAACAGCTGACCGAGGCTCCAGCCAGCAGAACAATCTGATCGGCCGCCGTGCTGCCCAGCACTTTCTCGATCGATGACAGCGACAGGGTCGAACCGCCGCTCAACAGGGTGATGGTATCGCTTTTGTTGCTCCCTACCACCGAGATGCCGCTGGTTTCTGCCCCACCATTGAGCCGGTAACGCAGGGTCACCGTCTCCCGTTCCAGACCGATGGTCAGCTGGTTGATCGAACCGGCCTCGGTCGCTCCGAGTGTGCGTAGTTGGGTCTTGTAACCGGCCTTTTCGATCTTCAGGGTAGCGCCACTGGTCGGTATCAGCCCGATCAGACTGCCGTCGCGGTCAACCGCGACCGGTTGGTTATTCAGGGTCACCGTCGCATCAGCGATGGTGGCATAGTCGCTGTTGTTGTAGAGGTAGCCCATTAGCACGGCCGGAATATCGTTGAGAGAGTTGAGGGTAAACCGCCCGACAGCGCTGCTGCTGGCAGCACCGTAACGGTCCACCGCCTCGACGCGCCAGTAGTAATCACCAGCGGTCACCGTTGTTGACTTGAAGTTGATCACCGCCCACGACAGCGGCAATCCTTCCTGACGGTAAACCACACGGCTCAGGTTGTTATCCTGCGCCACCACCAAGGTATAACTGACCGGGTCCTGGTCGGCATCGACGGCGTCGCTCCAGTTGAATAGACCGACACTGTTGACAGTGGCTTGACTGGCAGGCTCCTGCAACGTGACCGATGAGGGCGTGCGATTGTTGCCGCTGCTGCTGCGGTAAAGATGGCCCAGCACCGGAGTGGCCAGCTGATCGCTCTCGCTGTCGCGGATCGAGTACTGCAGCTGATAGTGGCCGGGAACGTTCCAATCAACGCCGGCAATCTGGCTGCTGTTGACCTCCCAGCGTTGGGCCGCTTCGTTGTAGTTCATCGTTGCTGTAGGTAGATCGAAACTGATCTGCAGATTGTTGCCAGCACTGCCCGGTGCATCAAAATCAGGCGGCAGCACGGTAACCCAGGCCTCGCCACCATGCTTGGTACTGGGGTCGCTCTCCTGTAGCCATAGCACGGTACCGCCTTGGCCCAACAGGGTCATCGGCGCTACGCTACCGATCCGCACCGGTTGTGCCAGGGAGTTGGTGGTACGGGTCAACGTTTCTCCCAGGTGCAACCGGAACGCCAGCGCACCATCCGTGCCCTCCTGAGTGGCCAGTTCGTTGCTGCCGATTTTGTCGCCGTTGTCATCCAGCAGCGGATGCTGTCCAGACCGGTCCTTGATCTTCTGGCTAATGCGGTCCCCAACGGTGTTGGCGGCGGCATTGCCGGGATTACTTGCCACGACCAAGTTGGACTCGGTCGCGTTGGTAGCCAGGGTAAAGGCCTCGTAAAGGCTGTCGCCTTTGGCTAAACCTTGAAACAGGTGGTCAAAAAACAGCTCGCCATGTTCGATGCCATTGACCTTGTTACCACTGTTGCGATAGGACAGCTCTTTGTCGGTGGCACTGCTGATCACGATCCGGCCCGGTCGGGACAGATTATCGATGAAACTGCCGGAATTACAAAAGCCGAGCATAGCCACCTGTGGCTGTGCCAAGGCTCTGGCCCCAGCATCACCGGCCGATTTCAGCCTGTTATCCAGATTGCCCAGCCAAGTAGCCAGATCGGTCGATGTCACCTTGCCACTGCTGCTGCTGTCACCGATGGAGAAGATCTCCTGCTGACCATGGTCGACCAGGACCAGGTAGAGCGGTGCCGGATGGGTAGTCATCCTGTCATAGGCCCAGGTTTCGATGGCATTCTGCAACTTCTCGCGTGTTGGCGTGTTGGCGGCCACTCCGGGCAGATTGCGATAGTCGGCCACCTTGTCGGCGGCCGGTGGCAGCCCCATGGTGTCGGTATCGAAGTTGAGGTAGCGAATGTTCTCAGCGGTAAAGCCGCGCTGCTGCAATGCAGCATAGACTTGATTGGTAGCACGTTTGTGGGCCAATAATCCCTCAGCTGTGCCATTCAAGAAGGCTTCTCCCTGAACGACGATGGCGTAGCCGACCGGAGCACCGACCAGAATGTCGCCATCAGCACGTGATGACCTGACCATCAGCGGATTGTCGCTGTCGTAACGCACCGACAGTCCGTAGTCACCACTGGTGCTAAACAGGTTGCGGGGCAGTTTGATGGTAAATTTACCAGCGGTGTCGCTAATGGTAGCGAAAAACTCGCTAGCGCTGCCCCCACCGGGTTGGCTCAGCAGCAGTCGCACGCGCTGATTGGCAGCCTCCCAGTCGTTGCCATTGGCCAGTGTCAACCGGCCGGACAGGATGACGTCCGTCTCGGGGTTGGGATCGATGGCTTGCAGGTTTTTATCCAGGCTGATCTGGGTAGCCACCTTGTCGCCGTAGCCGAAGGTGCTGGTAACCAGGGTCTCATGACCGGCCCGGTCCTGGACCCGGGCGGTAAGCTGGTAGGAATGGCCGGGAGTCCACAGGTTGTTAACGCCCGACAGACGCCAGCTGTCCCAGCTGTTGGCAACCACCTGACTGGCTGTCAGCCACTGAGGCGTGCTGTCCCAGTCGAGCACGCTATTGCTGGTGGTGAGATAACTGCCGTCGCTCTGGTCGACAACGCGCAGTGTCACCGAGGCCACGCCGCTACCCTGATCCGCTGCCGTTCCAGTCATGGCCGTGAGCTTTTTGCCGATCCATTGATCCAGCGGTGCCGCCACCGCTACCGTTGGCTTGCTGGTGTCGACCACCACGGTCAACGGTGTTGAACGGGCGCTGTTATAGTTGCCATCGCGCGTTTGGGTAGCCGTGATGGTATGCGTGCCATGACTCAAACCGCTCACCGCCACGGCCCAGACGCCGTTGTTATCCACCGTGGTCGTCCCGATGGTGGTGTTGTCCTCCAGCAGGGTTACCGTAACGCCAGCCACACCACGACCGGTCACCGTCAGGCTGGTTTGGTTGGTCATAGCGTCGCTGTTGGAAACGCCGCTGTCATCGCTGGGCAGTAGGGCCAGATCGGTCGGTTCAGCCGGTACCGGTAGAATATCAAGCGTGATGGTGGCTGCTGACTCACTCCAGGCTGTGCCGTCAAAAGCCAGCCACTGCCAGCTGGTGCGACCGGTCCAGCCCGGTGCTGGAGTAAAGGCTAAGCCGGCCAAACCAGCGGCCCCAATCTCCTGTCCCAGCGTGACCGGACTGCCATTCAGTTTCAGGCTGCCCTGATCGGGCAGGCTGGTGATGCGGATCCGGTTCAGGGCATCACCGTCGACATCGTTAAAACGGCTGCTAAACTCACTGCCGGCAAAGGTCAGGATTCGGTCGCTGCCACCGCTCTTGCTGAAGCTGGTAACGATCGGTCGGTCGTTGATGGCACGGATGGTGAGGGTCACCACGGCGGCGTTGCTGGCATAAAAGCTGCCATCGCTACCATTCCAGCTCAAGCGGTCGCTGCCGTTCCAGTTGGCTTCCGGCACATAGACCAGATTGGCCAGACTGGCCACCGCGATTTCCTGATTGAGCGCAACAACAGCACCACCGATCTTGAGGCTGCCATGGGCTGGCAACGCCGTGATTCTGATTTTGGTCAAGCCGTTGGCAGGGTTATCGGGGTTGCTGAACCGGCTGCTGAAATCACTGTCAGTCAACGAGAGGGTCTGATCCTCATCGGCACTGGTGGTAAAACCGGCCACCGTGATGCGACTGGCGGGACGGACGGTAAAGTTGAGTGTGCTGCTGTCGGCGATGCCAGCGTAGCTGTTGCCAGCTAAGTCGCGCAGCACGCCGGAGGCCATCTGCAGTGAATAGGCCCCGTCAATGGCCAAGTCAGCAGCCGGGTTGATGGTGACGGTGGTTCCGCTGATCGATACCTGACTGCTGTCGCTGATGGAGATGTTGCGTTTGTCACCCTCACCGGTGAGCACCGCGTTACCGAGGCCAGCGATGAGCTGTTCGTTGAAGGTCAGCACGATGTTGGCATCGTCTGGCAGATCGACCGCATTGTCAGCCGGTGTGCTGGACAGCAGCAGCGGGGCACTGGTATCGATGGTGATAGGCAACGGCTCCGAAGCAGCGCTATCAAGGACCACACCACTCTGCATGGCCCGGATGGCATGGCTGCCAGCCGTCAGGGTTAGGTCAACGCTCCAGTTGCCCGACGAGGCAACCGTCAGCGTCGTCAGCAGCTCGCCACCATCGACCACGCCATCGCCATTGCGGTCATCGAACAGGGTCAGCAGATGATCGGCCAAACCACTACCCGAAAAAGTCAGGTTGCTGCTGTTGCGGGTGATGTTGTCGCTGTTGGAAGCGCCGCTGTCATCCGTGGCAGCCAGATCTGGTCGTGAGGGTGGCTCAGGAGCCGTGGTCACCACGGTGACCATCAACGCCGTTGAAGCAGCACTGACATTACCGGCGGCATCGGTCTGCATCGCCCGCAAGGCGTGACTTCCGGCCCCGAGGGCCACATCCCTGCTCCAGGAGTTGTTGACCACCGTCAGGGTAGCCAAAGTCTCCTGATCATCGACCACGCCATTACCATTGACATCATCAAACAGCAGCAGATGGGAACCGGTCTCGCCACTGCCCCGGATGGTCATGTCAGTAGTTTGGCTGGTCACGCGGTCGTTGTTGAAACGTCCGCTGTCGTCTTCGCTGGCCAGCGCTAGGTTAGCCGGTGCCGCCACAGAGCTATCCACGGTGATCTCCAGCAGCGCCGATGCCGGGCTGTTGTTGCCCGCCACATCGCCATGGACCGCGCGGATGGCATGGCTACCCTGACCAAGATCAACATCAACGCTCCACAATTCCTGTGTCATGGGCAGACTGGCCAGCAACTCACCCCCATCAAGCAGCCCGTTGCGGTTGCCATCGTCGAACAGATAGAGCCAGATCTTCTCTCCTACCATGCCGTAGCCTGCCAAGGTTAACCCGGCGGACTGACGGGTGATATGGTCGTTGGCATCGCGTCCGGTGTCATCGAGGCTGTTCAGATCGAGGCCATCTGGGGCGTTGGTGGTAGGGGCACTAGTGTCAACGGTGATGATCAGCGCCACTGAGGCAGCACTGCTGCCAATACTGTTGCCAATTCTGTTACTCTGTATTGCCTTGATAGCATGCGTATCTGCTGTCAGGGCTATATCTGCGCTCCAATTGTCCACTGTGATGGTGGTTGTGGCTAGGGCTTCGCCGTTATCGATGGTGTCATTGCTGTTTTTGTCATCAAACAGCACCAGGGTGCTACCCAACATACCATCACTGCCGTTGATGGTCAGAGCGCTGGTCTGACTGGTGACATGGTCACTATTGGAGGCCCCGCTATCATCGGCAGTGGCCAAGCCGAGAATGGTTGGTGTTGGTGGAGAGGTGGTATTGAGGAGGATGGAAACAGATCCGTCGTTACCTCTATCAGTCGTCGTAATGAGATCATATTTTCCATCGCCATTGATATCTGCGCTGGTAGTTGATAGAGAGTATCCATCCGTACCATAGCCTTGTTGAAATTTAAAGGCACCATTACCATCATTGATGAGGACGGAGACACCAGAATAACCAGCATTACTATTGTGATAATTAACTATTATTACATCTTGTTTATCATCGCTATTGACATCTACGCTTGTGATAGAGCCAGGACCAAGACCTGCAGCATAGTCTTGTTTAGATTGGAAGGTGCCATTACCGTTATTGAGGAAAACGGAGATAGTATGAGAATCCCAATTCGCTGTCAGGAGATCTTGGTAACTATCGTCATTGACATCCGAGCTTGTGACAGAGTTAGGGTGATCTCCTGTGGCATAGTCTTGTTTGGATTGGAAGGTGCCGTTACCGTTATTTAGGAGGACTGAGACAGTGTTAGAGTCCCAGTTCGCTGTTATGATATCTGGATGTCCATCGCTATTGACATCTGTGCTTATGACTGAG
>JADGCH010000112.1:643-6055 GCA_015229115.1 Magnetococcales bacterium | reverse complement strand
CGCAAGCTGGCGAGAATCTCGATGACATCACGACCGATGGTGAAGTTGGTCAGGGCATCCTTAGCCGTTGCTGACGACTCGGCAGCGCTGGTATAACGAAACGTCGTTTTGGCACTGCCGCTACCGGTGAGCTTATCGGCCCCGACACCGCCGATCACGACGGCTGCGGCGGTACTTTTGAGGGTGATGGTATCGGCCCCGCTGGAACCGGTCACCGTTTCGACGTTGATCACGGTTATACTGCCAGCTGCTGCCAGGCTAACGCTATCGTTGCCGCTGCTACCAGTGACGCTCTCGACCGATTTGAGTGTCAGCTTACCACCGCTCAGCAGGGTCACGCTATCGGTTTTGCTGCTGCCCACCACCGAAACGCCACTGGTTTCGGCACCGCCGTTGAGTTTATAGCGCACGCCAGCCACGTCCCGGTCCAGCCCGATGGAGAGCAGATTGACCGAACCAGCCTCTGCCGCACCGAGCTTGATTTCCTGGGTGCGGTAGCCATTTTTGCTGATCTTCAACAGGCCGCCCCGAGTCGACAGGGTCAGCAGCAGGCTGCCATCGCTGCCCATGCTGACCGGCGTGCCATCGAGGGTTACCGTGGCATCGGCAATCGCCACATGGTCACTGTTGCTGTGAACGTAGCAGTCGGTAATGGCCGGAATATCGTTGGGAAACTCAAGCTTAAACTGGCCGATGTTGCTGGGTGTGCTCGCACCGTAGCCATCGACGGCCTCAACACGCCAGTAGTAATCGCCCGCTGCCACCTCCAGCGCTAGTTGCCTGAAGTTGACCACCGCATGGGAACGCTGCAATCCCTCCTGACGATAGATGACCTGACTGAGGGCAGCATCCCTGGCGATGACCAGCGTATAGGTGACGGGATTGTTGCCACCATCCGGATCGGAGCTGTTGTCCCAGTCGAACGGACCAACGCTGTTGATGGTGGCACGCGCTGCCGGTTGTTGCAGGGCAAAGGAGCGCGGGGCCTGATTGCTGCTGCTGTTGCTGCGGTACAGGTTGCCGACCATCGGCGTGGCCAGCAGGCCGCTTTCGCCATCGCGCACCGAGTATTGCACCTGATAGCGGCCGGCCGTGTTAAAACTGACCGTGTTGATGCTGCTGCTGTTCAGCTCCCAGCGCCGTGTCGTGCTGTTGTAGGACATCGGCATGGTCGGCAGGTCAAAGCTGATCTGCAGATTGTTGCCACTGCTGCCTGGTGCGCTAAAATCGGGTTTGAGGATGGTCACCCACGCCTCACTGCCGTTTTTGACAGCCGGATCATCCTCCTGCAGCCACAGCAGTGCCGACCCTCCCTGACCGGTGAGAACAGCCGCCGCTGCTACCGCTCCAATCTGCACCGGGTGGGTCAGTGAGTTGCTGTTAGACAGGGTAATGCCCAGCCGCAACTGGGTCGCCACTGCGCCATCCAGACCGGTGCTGGTGGACAATTCGTTGCTGCCAGTCTTGTCGCCGTTGTCATCCAGCAGCGGATGCTGACCGGAATCGTCAAAGATTTTCTGTTTCGACTCCTCATCGTCCGTATTGGCCGCGGCGTTGTTGCGGTTGCCACGCACGATCAAACTGTTTTCAGTGGCACGGGTGGCGACGTTAAAGGCGTCGTAGAGGGTTTTGCCGGTGGCCAGGGTCTGAAACAGGTGATCCAGAAACAGCTCGCCATGCTCGATATTGTTGTTCTTGCCCTTGTTATCGGTGTTGCGATAAGAGAGTTCCCTGGCCGTAGCGCTGCTGATCACCACCCGGCCGGGTCTGGAGAGATCGTCGATAAAACTGCCGGAGTTGCAAAAGCCCAGCATGGCCACCTGCGGCTGTGCCAGTGCCCGAGCTCCAACGTCACCAGCGTTTTTCAATTGAGTATCCAGGTTGGTCAACCAACCGGCCAAGTCGGTCGATGTGACGTTGTCGTAGCTGCTGCCCATGGAGAAGGTCTCCGACTTGCCATGATCCACCATGACGATATAAAGCGGGGCCGGGCTGGCCAGCAGCTTGACACGCGCCCACTCCTCAATGGCGGTTTGCAGATTGGTTCTGGAGGATTGATCATCACGGGCACCGGGCAGATCGCGGTGATCGCCGGCTATCTGGTCCATAGCGCTGAATTTGCTCCCCAGTGCCTTGATGTTGGCATCATCAAAGTTAAGATAGTTAATATTGTCATCGGTAAAGCCGCGCTGGCGCAGGGTGGTATAGACCTGGTTGGTGGCGCGTTTGTGGGCCAGCAGCCCTTCGGCCTCGCCATTGGCAAGGGTTTCACCCTGCACAACGATGGCATAACCGACCGGTGCTCCCACCAGCACGTCGGCTTCCGACTGGGACGACTTGACCACCAGCGGGCTGTTGCTGTTATAGCTCACCTTGACGGCGTAATCGCCGGGGGCATCAAAAAAGCTGCCGGGCACATCGGTGCTGAAGTGACCTTCGTCATTTTCGGTGATGATGTCAAAATCCTCGAAGCTGTTGCCGTTGGGCTTGATCAGGCGCAGCCGTACGGTCTGGTCGGAAAAGTCCCACGTGCCGCCACTCGCCAGCGACAGTTGCCCGCTGACGGTGACCGGCTTGTTGGGGTTCTCATCAGCGGTATACAGTGTCTTGTCAAGCGTAACCTGGGAGACCACCTTGTTGCCATAGCCGAAATTGATCGCTTTGGTCACCACACGACCAGCCATGTCTTCGGTCCTGACCGTGACCAGGTAGCTATGATTGAGCGTCCATACCCCGCTATTGGCAGGCGTGGCAAGATACCAGTTCTGCCAGCTACCCGAGGTGTTTTGTTCTGCCGTGACCCAGTCGCTGGAGGTGCCCACATCAAGCCAGCCACCATCCTTGCGCACCATGTACGTGCCACCGGTCTGGTCAAAGATCTGCAGACTGACCGACTTGATGGTGCTGACCTGAGACGAAGCGGAACCCCTGATGGTCAGCAACGAGTTGATCGTCGACTGGTCTTTCAGGTTGGTCACCGTCACCACCGGTTTGGTGGGATCAACCGTGATGGTCAGGTTGACCGTAGCTGTGTTACTCCAGGCCCTGCCGTCGGAGGCCTGCACGGAGAAACTGGTGTTCCCGCTTGAGCCATCTGCCGGGACAAAGGCCAGCTGGTCGAGGCTGCTGGCGGTCATCTCCTGATTGCTGGTGACGGCACTGCCGTTGAGCTTCAGCGTGCCGGCGTTGGACAGGCTGGTGATCCGGATGCTGGCCAGGCTATCGCCATCGGGATCGCTGAACCGGCTGCTGAAGTCGCTACGGCCAAAGGTGATGTTACCATCGTTCTGGCCACTCCTGCTGAAGCCGGTCAGGGTTGGTGCATCGTTGACCGGGTTGATCGTGATGGCCATGGTGGCTGGAGTGTCGGCATAGCGGCTGCCGTCGCTACCGTTCCAGCCGAAGCTGTCGCTGCCATGCCAGTTGGCGTTAGGCAGATAGATCAGACTGGCCAGGTCACCGGCGGCAATCGACTGGTCCGGTGCCACCTCCTCGTTGTTCAGTTGCAGTGTGCCGTTATCGGGCAGGTCGGTTATTCGGACGCTGGTCAGGGCATCGCCATCGGGATCGTTGAACAGGCCGCTAAAAGCGCTGCTGGTCAGGGTCATGACAGCATCTTCGTTGCCGATCCTGGTGCTGTCGTTTACGCTGGGGGGATGGTTTTCCGGTCGCACCACGACAGCCAGCGCCGCCGAGGCCCTGCTGACATTGCCGGCCACACTGGTCTGTATCGCCTTGAGGGCATGGGTACCGACCGGCAGCGCGACATCGCCGACGGCCCAGCTGGTACCGTCTACGGGGACGGTTGCCAACAGCTCGCCGGCATCGATCCGGTCGTTGCCGTTGCTGTCCTTGAACAGTGTCACGGTTGCCCCCTCAACGCCATTGCCGCTGATCAGCAGACCACTGCCACTGCTGGCATCGCTCTGCAAACCGGTCGGTACCGCTGGAGGGGTGGTATCGATGACCACAGTCAAGGGTGCCGATGAGTTACTGGTTTCGCCAGCAACGATCTGTTGTGCCGTAAAGCTATGGCTGCCCTGGCTCAAGCCCGACAGTTTCAGGTTCCAGCTGCCAGCCGTGCTGACCGTGGCCGTGCCTTTGTTAACGCTACCATCGAACAGCACCACCTTGGCCCCGCTGCCGCCGCTGGCATTACCGGTGAGGGTCAAACTGGTTTTGTTGGTGATGTTATCGCCGACCACGGCGCTGTCATCAGCGGCCAGCAGGGTCAGCCCTTCAGGTGGCGGTGGCAGGGTGGATTCAATGATGGTGATCATCAGTGCTGCCGAGGCCGGGCTGACATTGCCGGCCAGGTCGTACTGCACCGCCTGGATGGCATGGTCCCCTATGGCCAGTTCAGCGATATCAGCGCTCCATTGACCTTTGCTGTCGACGGTAGCGCTGGCCAGTGGTTCATCAGGAGTCGTCTCAAACAGCACCACCCGTGCGCCTTTTTCACCAGCAGCGCTGATGGTGAGGTTGCTGAACAGGCCGGTGATGTTGTCGCTTTTATTGGCACCGCTATCGTCGGCAGTGGCCAGGTCCAGTTTGGTGAGTGCGGCTGGTGCTACTGTATCAACGGTCAGAGTCAACGCTGCCGAGGCCTTGCTGACATTACCGGCGACGTCGGTTTGCGTGGCGGTGATGGCATAACTGCCAGCCGACAGCGCCGCCATGGTGGCCGACCAGTTGCCTTCGCCATCAACCCCGATGGCCTCCGCTACTTTATTTTTACCGGCATAGAGGGTGACCGACGCTCCTGCTTCGCCGCGACCGTTAACCATTAACCCTTCGGTGATGCTGGTGATGTTATCGCTGGGTGATGTGCCATTATCGCTGTCATCGGCCAGATCAAGCCCGGTTGGTACCGCGGGTGTGGTGGTATCGATGGTGACCAGCAGCGGTACCGAGGCCGCACCGAGCTGGCCATCGATCAGTGGTTGGGTTGTAAACGAGTGACTGCCCTGGCTCAAACCCGATAGCTTGAGACTCCAGCTACCGGCAGCCGTCACCGTCGCCGTGCCCTTGTTGCTGCTGCCGTCAAACAGCACCACTTTGGTACCGCTATCACCTTTGCCGGTCAGGGTAAGGCTGGTTTTATTGGTGATGTTGTCGGAGTTGGAGCGGCCAGTGTCGTCGGTGGAGGAGAGGTTGATAGCGATGGGAGTGGTATTCAGCAGCACCGAGACGTTATCAGAGCTATAATTAGCGGCAATGAGATCCATTTTCCCATCGCCGTTGACATCGGTGCTGGTGACTGAGACAGGCCCATCTCCGACGTTATAGGTAGTTTGTGCTGCGAAGGTACCGTTACCGTTATTAATCAGCACCGAGACGTTATCAGAGTACCCATTAGCGGCAATGAGATCCATTTTCCCATCGCCGTTGACATCGGTGCTGGTGACTGAG
>JADGCH010000112.1:0-547 GCA_015229115.1 Magnetococcales bacterium | reverse complement strand
TGAGTAAGGCCCATTTCCGACGGTATAGTTAACGGCAGGGGCGAAGGAGAGGGTAGCCATAGGTGGGGACTCCTTATTGAAAACCGGATCTCATTACTATGGGGGATGGTAGCAGAAAAGCCATGATAAGGCAAGTATTTTCAGGCTTTTGGGGATAAAAAAGCGGAGGGGGTCAAGGGGGGCAAGGCCCCCCTTAGGTTTATCTTTTGGCCGTTTTTATCAAATACTTTATATTCAACACATGATTACATCATTGACGCATGACTTCATGAGTCATGCGAGCCCCAGCGGGGCGATTCATGGTTAGCCCGGGGCATCGCCCCGGGAACTGAGCCTTTGCCTGGGGCGGATGCCCCAGGCTGCGGTTAGGGCTGCCCCTTTGGGGTACCCCTCACCCTGCCCTCTCCCACAAGGGGAGAGGGTTAAGAAAGAAGGCCCACGTCTTCACCCCTTCTCCCCTTGTGGGAGAAGGGGTTGGGGGTTGAGGGGGAGCCCCAGCGGGGCGATTCAGTCAGCCCGGACATCGCCCCGGGAACAGAAGGTTGGC
>JADGCH010000111.1 GCA_015229115.1 Magnetococcales bacterium | reverse complement strand
CATTATCTGTTCCAGCAACTGGGTCAGGGAGCCACCTTCTATGCCGGTGGCGATCGATACCACCATACGACCGTTAAGCCTGTTATCCCTGGTGGGTGATGAAAGCCGCGTCAACACTACCACAGCATCGTATCAAACCGACCCGGCCCTGACGGCTTTACCGGCAGGGGGCTATGCCATTGTCTGGCCATCCTATTACCAGGATGGCAGCGAGTATGGCGTCTATGGTCAGCGTTATGATGCAGCGGGGACGGCGATCGGCAGCGAGTTTCGCGTCAACAAATATACCACTGCATCGCAGGACAATCCGGCTGTGGCAGCGTTTGCCAACGACGGACTGATCGTCGTCTGGCAATCTTATGGCCAGGATGGCAGTGACTACGGCATCTATGGCCAGCGTTACGATAGCATTGGCACCGCGCTGGGTAATGAATTTCGACCCAATCGCCAAACTGCAGCAGCCCAATCGAACCCGGCGGTGGCCACCCTCACCAACGGCGGCTATGTCATCGTTTGGCAATCAGCCGGCAACCAGGATGGCAATGGCACCGGTGTTTACGGTCGCCTGTACGACAGCGACGGCGATGTGGTCGGTACCGAGTTTTTGGTTAACAGCTACACCACGGGCGATCAATCGTCGCCAACGGTCACCGCCCTGGCCAGTGGCGGTTTTATCGTCACCTGGCAATCGAGTGGTCAGGATTACAAAATGTATGGCCAGCGTTATGATGGTGATGGCCTGACCATCGGTAGCGAGTTCCTGATCACCAACACGACCGATCGCCTCACGGACAACAAGGCGTTATTGAGCTATGGCGAACAGGCTGTGGTCACTTCCGATGGCGATAATGTCCTTTACCAGCTTTATGGCAGCAGCGCCGCTGCCATCGATGGGGCCATCCGCATCAACAGCTATATCCCCTCCACCCAGGATCAACCGGTCATCGCCACCCTCAAGGATGGTAGTAGCCTGGTGGTGTGGCGTTCGTACGGACAGGATGGCAGCGAACATGGCATCTACAGCCAACGACTGAACTATCAAGCTCGCCTCAGGTTTGACAGTGCCGACGATAGCGGCTCCAGCAACAGCGACCGCATCACCAAGCTGACCAGCGGCCTGACCTTCAGCAGCGTTGGGGAGATCCAGGCCAGCGTGACGCTGTTTGATGACCAGAACGGCAACGATCGCATCGATACCGGTGAGACCCTCACCACCAGCCTCATCACATCCGCCAACAGCGTCTATCTGCAGGATGTGACTCTGACAGAGGGCAGCCATGCCATCAAAGCGATTCAAACCGACTTGGCTGGTCATGTCAGCACGGCTACAGCGCCTTTGTTGCTCACGGTGGATATGACCGTGCCGACCGCCCCAACCGGATTGCATCTTGATGCTGCCGATGACGACACCAGCCCGGTGGGGGATAACAGCACCAGCCGCAGCACCGTTGCGGTCATCGGTGGCGGCCGTGAAAAAGGGGCGATGGTGGCGTTGTGGAGCGGCAATCTGTTGCTGAACAGCACCACCGTCACCTCTGACGACGGTTCCTGGAGCATTGAACTGGCTCGACTGGAACCGGGCAGCTATCCTCTGACCGCGATCCAGACCGACGTCGCTGGTAATGTTAGCGTCGCTTCGGCTTCCGTCAAACTGAAGATTGTCGAAGATACTGTTGCCCCTGCTGCACCGACCGAGCTGGATCTGGCGGCGGCCGACGATAGTCTGCTGTCCAACAGCGACGACATCACCAGCTACACCAGCGGCCTGACCATCACTGGTCGTGGTGAATCGGGCAGTACGCTGCGACTGTTTGAGGACCTAAACAACAATGGCCTGCTCGAACCAGGAGAAGCCCTGACGACAACGCTGGTGGTCAACAAGGGCTGGAGTGCCGATATCACCCTGCCTGTTGTCGGCAGTCATAACATCCGGGCCATTCAGACCGATGCGGCCGGCAATACCAGTGGCGCTTCGAGTGGCTTGCTGCTGACCATCCAGGCTGCCAACCGCATCCCGACCGTTGGTGCTATCAGCCGGGTGGGTGATCAGGATAGCCCGCTCCCTTTTGCTGCCAGTCACTTCAGCTCTCAATTTACTGATAGCGATGGCGATGCCATGGTGATGATCAAAATCACCAGCCTACCCAGCACCGGCACGTTGACGCTCAATGGCAAAGCGGTAGCGGTGGGCCAGCAGATTGTTACCAAAGATCTTGATGCGCTACTTTTTACCCCGGTGGCCGGATGGAGCGGTAGCACCAGCTTCCAGTGGCAAGGCTTTGATAACACCGACTGGAGCAGCACAGCGGCTCTGGTGACGCTGACCATTAACGCGCCATCCCTGCCGGAAGCACCGACGGCGCTGACGTTGCTGGCAGCCGATGATAGCGGTCTATCCGCCAGCGACCGCATCACCAACAAAACCTCGTTGACCCTCAGCGGCAGTGGCCGGCCCGGGGCCACGCTAACCCTGTTCGATGGTGGCAGCAACAAGGGAACCTTGACCATCGGCAACAGCGGTAGTTGGAATCTGGTTGTCGGCGGCCTGAGCGATGGCAACCATGCTTTTACGGCCACTCAAACCACCAAGAACGGCACCAGTCCCGCCTCGGCAGTCCTGAATGTCAAGGTCGATACCAGCAAACCGGAGCTCACCTTCACCAAACCGGCCCTGTCGACGGTCAACCAGTTGCTGACCATCAGTGGCTCCTCCTCCGACCTGGGCAGTGGTGTCACCCAGGTGGAGCTGCAGATCCAGGATGTGAGCACAGGCCGCTACATGGCCTATAAAAATGGCGTCTGGAACGACCGCGGCCAATCCTCAGACTGGAAGGCGGCTGAACCGGTCAGTGCCGGCAATTGGCAGAGCTGGAATCTCGACACTGGTAACATCTGGGCCCCTGGCGATAGCTACCAACTGACCGTCAAGGCGCGTGATACCGCGGGCAATGACAGCAGCAGCACCACCACCTTTGGTTATGGCGACCCGGTCAATACCCGCATCAAACTTGATCAATCGTTGTATACCATCAAGTCGAATCAGGCCAACCAGTCGGTGACCATCAGCGGTCAGCTGCAACGTCAGGATGGCAACGATTGGGGCCAGGACATGTCGGGGCAGACGATCCAGTTGATCATCACCGATACCAATAACAGCGAGCGCACGCTCCGTGCCACCACCGATAGCCGTGGCCTGTTCCGCTTTGACAACATCAACGGCTTCAACGGTGCAGGAACCTATAAGGTCAAGGTGGGTTATGCCCATGCCACCTCTCTGCTGATTAAACCGGCCACCACCTATACCGATGTACGGGTGGGGCCACCGGTGGGTTATGCCATTGTGGTGCAGGGGCAATTTATCGGCACCGATGGCAAGCCAGAGGGGCTGGATGACCACAAACGCAGCACCAACCGCATTTATCAGACCCTGCTCAGTCGTGGCTTTACTGCTGAGGACATCAACTACTTCAGTTTTGACACCGGCGATAAGGTAGGTACTAACTTGGTCACACCACAGCCGGTGACGCGAACTGAACTGAAAAAAGCCATCGAGGATTGGGCCTTCACCAGGATGACGACGGCGGCGGCACCGCTCTATCTCATCATGGTCGACCACGGTGACCCGGATGTTTTTTACATCGGCGAGAACAGCTCATCCGGCAAGGTGACGGCACAGGAGCTGTCCAGTTGGATGAACAACCTGGACACCAACCTGAGCAAGGCTGGTGAGGCGGGCAAACTGGCACTGGCACAGCAGCAGACAGTGATTGTGGGTTCCTGTTATTCGGGCAGTTTCATTGATGACCTCTCCAGGGACAGCGTCAACAACAAGCAGCGCATGGTCATCACCAGTGCTACGGCCATGGAACGCTCCAATCGTGGTGCGCAGGAACCGGATGGCATACGCGATGGCGAGCTGTTTTTACATTATCTGTTCCAGCAACTGGGTCAGGGAGCCACCTTCTATGCCGCCTTCAATGAGGCGACGCGCCTGACGGAGGCTGACCCCCTCGTCAATGTCAATTTAGCCGATGCCCTGCGTAACAGTCCCAAAGACAGGATCATGGAAAAAATCAGCGATGAGGCCGGTCAGCATCCGTTGCTGAATGACAATGACGATGATTACGGTAGCAATGAATTGACCACCCAGGTTGGCGAAGATGGCGCGATATCGTCCGGGTTGCGTTTGGGGGATACCCTTTCCAGTACCACCAATGCCGTGGCTGGCCAGATGCAGATCAGCAGCGTCGCGCCAACGGTCTATGATGTATCGGGCACAGCGTCGTTATGGGTCAAGACCACCAGCAAGGGTGAACCATCCTCCAAGGACCGGGTCTGGGTTACGGTCATCCGACCGGATGTACCCAAGAGCGACACAGCCACCAATTTGCAGATCAGCCTTAATCTACCAACGGCCAACATGAGTTTTGATAGCAGCACGCAACGCTGGCAGATTGATAGCAATAAGATCATTGGCTTTACCGGTTTTGATCAGCCTGGACGTTACCAGTTCCAATACACCCTGATGGATGGCGCCAGCGGGGCCACCTCGGCGTCGGTGATCGGATCGGTCTACAAGAGCAAGGCCAACAACCACCAACCTGGTACAGTCAGCCTGCAGACGCCGGCAACCGGGGAACCGGTCAGCCGTATCGGGCTGTTCAACTGGAGCGATGCCGTTGATCCCGACAAGGATGCCGTAACCTACAATCTGGTCATCAGTAAAGACCAGGCTGGCACCAACGTCGCCTATCGACAGGAAAATCTGAAATTATCGCAGCTACTGGTTGACTTCAAGGATGTCCTGGAGGCTGGTTCTTACTGGTGGCATGTCGAGACGGTCGATTATTACGGACTCAGCAGCAGCAGTATCGCTGCGGCCATGACGCTCACCTTCCAGAACGATATTCCGGCGGTGTTGCGGGGGCTGGTGTATAGCAATGGTGATTACAGTGCCATAACGGGGGCCACCATCACACTGAACGGCAAAGTCCTCAGCAGCAGTGAGAGCAATGGCAGTTTACAGGCCTTGATCCCGACCGGCGGTGGTACATTGAGGGTGGAAAAAGAGGGCTATCAGACTTACAGTGCCTCTTTGGCTCCAGTGCGTGCCGGTTCGGTAAGCGAGTTGGCCATTGCCTTGGTCAAGGGGTCGTCATCGACCGTCCCGGCCCCCACCAAACTGGATCTGGATTACAAGGATGATAGTGGCAGCTCCAGCAGCGACAACCTCACCAGGAATACCAGCGCCCTGACCATCAGCGGTGTTGGCAAGAAAGGCAGCGTTGTCACGCTGTTTGATGACAAGAATAATAACGGTCAGTTCGACAATGGCGAGTTGCTGGGGACCATCAGTGTCACCGCCGCTACCGGGGCCTGGACTTCCAAGGATCTGACCCTGGCCGCCGGAACGCACACCCTTCGTGCTACCCAGAAGAGCGGTACCAGCATCAGTGCTGCATCGGATAGTCTGCTGATCACCATTGATACCACCGCACCGGCTGCGGCTCCGTCGGCCCCAGTGCTCGACACCGATGATGATAGCGGTGTCCGAGACAACATCACCACCAAGAGCAAAGGACTCAACTTCAGCGGCACGGCCGATATCGGGGCGATGGTGACGCTGTTTGAAGACAAGAATAAGAACAAAAAACAGGATTCAGCCGAGAAGGCACTCGCCACCGTGACCGCTGGCAACGATGGCCGTTGGCGTACCGGCGACTTGGCGCTGGCCCTGGGAGCACACAGTCTCTATGCCTTCCAGAGCGATGTCGCTGGTAATGCCAGTGTGTCATCGGCGGTGCTCACCCTGACCATCGCCAAAACCGCCAAACAGGCGGAGTTGAGGGAAGGGAGCGGGTTGCTGGCGTTGGGTAGTTGATTCAGTGCACTACCTGAGCATCATCGCCGAAAATGTCAGCTAATGAATGGGCGTCCATCACCCTAATGGTCCATTGTGTCAGAGTGTCTAGATCTGCGTCAAACACTTTCTTTTCTACCCAGCTGGGTAAACTGGAAAACCGGTGGCGAATTTGGCCGAGTAAGATCTTGGCTCCACCTTGGCGCTCGCCTTCTTGTTTACCGATCTTAATTCCTCTCTGAACATTCTCCTGCGCAAACTGCGACATCATGGCCTCTTCCTCCTGCGGTAACACACGTTGAACAATTTCACGCAATACCTGCTCGTCATAAGCGGGGTAGCTCTCAGCCAGATAGCGAAACACCAGCGGTAGTTCCTCTGGTG
>JADGCH010000110.1:4700-6251 GCA_015229115.1 Magnetococcales bacterium | reverse complement strand
ACCTTCAAGCGGGCCCATCACGATCTGGTACCGAAGAATAGGTAGTTAATTACCCCTCACCCCCCCAACCCCCTCTCCCACAGGTGGAGAGGGGGGGTATGGGGCCATTGCAAAATTTATCTTGCGTGTAAACCCATGACCCAATCCCGCGACGAAACCATCGACCGTGTCCTGCAACTGGATGAAGAAATGCGCGATATGCCCGGTGAGGTACGCGATGTCATTCAGCCCACCAAGCTGTCCCAGCATGACAGCTTTCAGTTTCGCTGTTACCCGGGTATTTCCTGCTTCAACAGCTGCTGCAAAAATATCGAGATCATCCTGACTCCCTACGATATTCTGCGCCTGCGCCGTCGGCTTGATCTAACGGCGGAGGAGTTTCTCTACGCCTATGCCGACCCGACCGTGTTGCAGCGTGGCGAGATCCCCGTGGCGGTGATGCGCATGGATAGTGAGGGAGGCGGTTGCCCGTTCAACACACCAGAAGGCTGCTCGGTCTACAGCGACCGGCCGGTCAACTGCCGCTATTACCCGATTGGTATGGCCCTGCTGCACCGCCAGCAAGGTGGTAGCGATGAACAATTTTACCTGCTCATCAAGGAGCCCTTTTGCCAGGGTCACCACGAGCAGAAGCGTTGGACCATTGCCGAATGGCGTCAGGATCAGGGTTCCGATGGCTATGACCAGCACAACCGGGGCTGGATGGAACTGATTCTCAAGCGGCGTACTGCCGGTGATATGGCCAAGACCTCGACGCAACTGGCTGAATTCTGTTACATGGCCAGCACCAACCCGGACGAGTTCCGCCGTTTTGTCTTCGACTCCACCTTTCTCAAGCGCTACCAAGTCGACCCCGAGCTGGAGCAGTGCATCCGCGATGACGATGTCGCCCTGACCGAATTTGCCTTTGCCTGGCTCAAGAGTGTGCTGTTTGGCGATACCTTTGTATTGCCCAAGCCGGAAGCCATTGCCGAGTTGAAGCAACGCGGGGTGCGACTGCGTCAGGCTGAGTCGATTGACGAATGATCATCCGGCCTGCTGGCCTGCTGGTGCGCCAAGGCCAGATTCTGATGATGTCCTATCGTTACGGTACCGTCACCCGTTATACCCTTCCGGGTGGTCGTCTTGAGATCGGCGAGTCCCTGACCAGTTGCCTGCAACGCGAATTCCAGGAAGAGCTTGGCCTGACCGTGGTGGTTGGCGAGCTGTTGTGGCTGGCACAGACCAGTGCCAACGATCGCGAGGTACTGCACCCGCTGTTTCATGTCGAGGATCCCTGTCCCGACCGGCCTCTGCAGCCCACCCTGAATCCCGAGTCAACCCGAGCCGATGGCCTAGCTTGGTTATCAGCACAGCAGGTTGCCAGCGCTTCCCTTTATCCGGCTGTTTACGACCAATTACAGCAGCACTTGTCACTGGATGGACCCTGTTCACCGGTCTATCTAGGCTATATCCGCCAGGACTGGCTATGACCGCTGTGGCCGTCAAAAGCTGGTCTAACTTGGTGGCACAGCGTACGGCATCGCATCGCGAGCACTGTCGTACAGCTGC
>JADGCH010000110.1:2757-4601 GCA_015229115.1 Magnetococcales bacterium | reverse complement strand
GAAGCCATTACCGTACGATCTGTTACCGTTTGATATTTTGCGTCCTGATGTACAGGAAGAAATTCTCACGACAGGGGTCAGCCGCGTTGACTGACGTTTTTCAAGCCAAGCTGCTTCGGCAACTGAACGAGATTACGGCCGAATCGGAGCGTTTATCCGAGACGTTTCGTTTGACAGCCAATAGGCTTGCGTCGGATGACTGGTATGAGCGCTATCTGTCTGCCGCCGGTTTTGCCGCTATCATCGACAAGATCTATACCAGAATAGAGATTCTTCTCATGGCCGTGGCTAAAAAAATTGATACCGAAGTTCCCGATGGTCATAGCTGGCATCGCGAATTATTGCAACAGATGAATCTCGTCACCCATGCGCGGCCAGCATTGGTTTCTGATGAGCTATTCCTTCAGCTCGATGAACTACGGGCCTTTCGGCATTTCGAGCGCAACAGCTACTCCAGCACCATCAAACCAGAGGTCATTCCGGACAAGGTGCGATTATGTCTGGCAGCCGTAGCACTGTTGCAGCGTGATTTTGATCGTTTCCTGACCAGCTATTTTAGTTGACAGCAGTACAGGCCAATGCTACAATCCCCCCGTACATCTTGCCGAGGTGGCGAAATTGGTAGACGCACCAGACTCAAAATCTGGCGCTGGTGACAGCATGTCGGTTCGACTCCGACCCCCGGCACCATCCCTGATGATGTTTCATTCGTTCATCCTGCCGATCTTTACAAAGCGGAGCTTTGCATCATGTCAGAATCCCCGGTCATTGCCCAAAAATCACCCTGTACCGTTGAGGTTGAAGCGGGCAAAAGCTATTGGTGGTGTTCCTGCGGCAAGAGCAGTGCTCAGCCTTTCTGCGATGGTTCCCACAAGGGCACGTCGTTCCGGCCCACCGAGTATGTGGCTGAGAAATCAGAGAAGGTCTGGTTCTGTGGCTGCAAGCACAGTGCAACGCCTCCGACCTGCGATGGAAAGCACAAGCAGCTGTAGCTCAGGGGTCTTCGATATCTGGAAAGTCGGGTATTGTACCGGCGCAGCGTGCCAGGAAGGTGTCGGCATCCCAATCTTCTATGCGTTTTTGCCGAATCACCGCCTCGGTCTCCTCCAGGCTTCTTGTTCCCCACGCTCCCCACGCTTTTTGTAGCACCTGTTCAATTTCATCAACAGACTGGGACGGTCCCGGTAGATCGTTGCTGACAGCCTCTCCGATCAGGGTCACAATAGCCCTGGCTCGCACCGGACCCGGTGCATCACCCACCCACCTGATCTGGCCATGGTCGTAGATAGCTTCATAGCTTGATGACATGCTCCTGCTCCTCGATAGTTTTTACGGCTTGATGAATGGCCATTAAGAGTTCTTGTTTCTTGATGGGTTTTGTCAGGTGTTCATCACACCCAGCGGCTAGGCTTTCTCCTTTTTTTTCAATATCTGCATGGGCACTCAATGCCATGATAATCAATGGCTGACGTCCTTCCTGTTGCTCCCACTGGCGGATAGCACGGGTGGCCGTATAGCCATCCATCACGGGCATCTGGATATCCATCAATATCAGGTCAAACTCATCTTCCCTGACCCGCACTACGGCTTCAAGGCCATTGTTAACGGTTACCAAGCGATGCTTGGTGTTCTTAAGGTACAATCTTAGTAAAAGTTGATTTTCTGGTGCATCTTCTACGACCAGTATATTGAGGCCTCTTGTTGCTGCTCCAGCGATCCGTTCAGGGGGAGGTTCTGGAACAATGTGCGTCTCCGCCAGATGCAATGGCAGAGTAAAATAAAAGGTGCTTCCTTGTCCTAACTGACTTTCTACCCATAACTGTCCACCCATGAGGTTGACCAGT
>JADGCH010000110.1:0-2662 GCA_015229115.1 Magnetococcales bacterium | reverse complement strand
GTACTTCCTTGTCCTAACTGACTTTCTACCCATAACTGTCCACCCATGAGGTTGACCAGTCTTTGGGAAATAGCCAACCCTAGACCCGTACCTCCAAAGCGTCTGGCAATGCCTGAGTCAGCCTGGGTGAACCGCTCAAAAATAGGACCGATATGTTCCGGGGCAATACCTATGCCGGAGTCTGCTACACCAAATAACAGGTTGCCTGGTTCTTTCGTGGGACAGGACAATCGCACAGAGACCTGTCCATGCTGGGTAAATTTGATAGCATTTCCCATCAGATTGATCAGCACCTGACGAACCCGTCCATCATCGCCCAAGATGACGTCTGGTATGTTGTCTGATACATCTTCCAGCAAACCAAGTCCTTTTTCCTCAGCTGCCGTCCGCATCAGATGGGTTGTTTCAGTGACGACTTGGCGCGGAGAGAAGGGTAACGCCGAGACGGTGAAATGCCCGGATTCAATACGTGAAAAATCAAGTATATCATTGATGACCCCAAGCAGTGCCTTCCCTGATCGATCCATAATCTGGATAAGGTGGCGTTGCTCTGAATCAAGGTCGGTTTCCAGCAACACATTCGATATTCCCAGTACGACGTTCATGGGAGTACGGATTTCATGGCTCATGGCGGCCAGGAATTCCCCCTTGGCCCGATTGGCAGTTTCAGCATCTATCTTGGCTTGGCGCCACTTAACTTCTCGATCGCGTAATTTCTCCTCAAGGGTTTTGCGTTCGGTCATATCCCTCCAGGCCACGAATAATACCTGCCTTCCCTCGATACGGATGACAGCGATCGTTACCTCGACCCAGAAATCGGTTCCATCCAAACGTCGATGCATCCACTCAAACCTGTGGCCACCCTTTTGTAAGGATTCTTGGATCCTTTCTTCGGCCGCCTCCCAGGAGGTTTGTCCATTGGGTTGAAAAGGGGGTGATAATTGATCCGGTGTCGTACCCAGAATTTGTGCCTGATGGCCACGCAGCATGGTCTCGGTGGCCTTGTTGCAATCTGTGATGGTGCCTCGATCGATCTCCATGATCAAATAGGCATCCGGCGAGTTAAAAAACAGTCTCTGATACCGTTCCTTCAAGTCCAGAATTTGATGATCAGCCTGCTTGCGTTCTGTGATATCCGATTGCACGCCGTTCCACACCAGATCACCATTTTCCAGCACAGGGTTAGATTCGATGAGTATCCAGCGGATCTCGTTGCCTCGTCTGATACGCCCTGTCCAGGAAAATTGACTCAAGGGTAGGTGTGTGTGTTGCAGGCCTCTGATGAATGCAGGCAAATCATCAGGGTGGATGGCTTGGAAGATGATGTTGTCATCCTGCATGACAGCCGCTTCGGTAACACCGAACTGAGAGCAGTATACCGGACTGACAAAATCAAAGCGCGAGTTTCCGTCTGGAGCAACACGCCATTTATAGACACCAACCGGAATTCGTTTGAGAAGATCAGCACGTTCTGCCAGAACGGAGTAAAAATCTTCCTGAATCCTCTGACGTTTGATAATTTCACGTTGTAACCTGCGATTCCACCGCACGGTCACGAGGATAATCATTAACAATGCTATGCCAATAGGTCCCACCCATAGCAGCGTCTTGACGATATCCACACTGAAATGAACTTCGACTGCAAGCCAGGTGTTTTCAATGGCGGCTTTTTCCCGACTGCTCATGGCCGACAGGCTACGGTCGAGCAAATCGGCCAACTCGGGCCAGTCTTTACGAACCGCCATGGCAAGCTCGAACTGGTACTTGGTAGGGGCGGAAATCTTAACATTGGCTAGCCGGAGACGACGAACCTCGTAAGTTATGGCGCCCAGATTGTCAACTAATGCGTCAAGCTGTCTTGATTCAAGAGCTTGCAGCCCGCTGGAGAGATCGTTAAAGAGGACAAGCCGAATTTCCGGAAAATCCTTTGCCAGCAGTTCATGCGTAATATAGCCTTTGACCACACCAACCTTACGCTCGGCGAGAGCGGCTAAATCAGTTACCAGCAGCCCCTCCTGATGGGTGGCAATAACAACCGGAAAGCTGATAAAGGGCTTGGTGAAATTCAGAAAGGCATCCCGATCTTTGGAGCGTACCACGGCTGGCAGCATATCAATCTCGCCAGACTTCACCTTCTCCAGCACCTGGGCCCATGTTAGTCCCCGAACGGGCTGGACCTCTATTCCAAGTTGTTCCGAGATGGATGCTATGTAGCCGGCGCTGATGCCACTAAAGACCCCTTTTTCGTCCATAAACACGAACGGTGGCCACATGAAATCATCACCAAGGAGAACGCGAGGATGAGCTGCCAGCCATTCCTGCTGTTGTGCGTTCAGTTGCAACTTTTCCACGGCACGAGCCATATCAGCAGCTAAGACCCCTCCCACGTGGAAGCCGAGCAGCCAATACATTACAAGCAGTACGGTGACCTGATTCAAGCTAGCCATGCAATGATCTGCTCACCCCAAACACCTTCATCACCTCGTCGCCGAGGTGGTTGATCACCTTGACGGCAATGCGTCCTGATCGTGGCCGTTCAAACGGTCGCGAGATGTTGCCGTGCAGGCTCTGCCAGGCTTCCGGGTCGATCTCGGCCTTGAGCGTGGTTTTCAGCGATTTGTAGGGATCACCCGCGCCGAGAAAATAGGCGTGGCGGACGAAA
>JADGCH010000010.1 GCA_015229115.1 Magnetococcales bacterium | reverse complement strand
CCAACCAGCAGAGCGCCCAGAATCAACCCATCGCGACGAGGCACTAAAACTCAATTCCCTTGACGGCCGCCAGCCCCTGCTGAAAGCCGTGCCTGACCTCCTGCATCTCGGTCACCGTATCGGCCAGCGCTATCAGAGCCGGCGGAGCGTTCCGACCCGTCAGAACCAGATGCTGCTGGGGCGGCTTTTCCTCGGTAATGCAGCGAGCCACCTCCTGTCCATCGACCCATCCCAGTTCAATAGCGGTGTGAATTTCATCCAGCACGCAGAGCTGGTAATCGGGTGAACGCAGTTTATCGCGTGCTAACAGCCACGCCTGTTCAGCACAGCGCCGATCCTCGGTCAGGTCGTTGTGCTGCCAAGTGAAACCATTACCCATGACGTGCCACTCCACCTCCAGAAACCGGCTCGCTGCCCGCTGTTCGCCGGTTTGCCACGAGGGGCCCTTGAGAAACTGGATCACCACCACACGCAATCCCCAACCAGCGGCTCGCAGCACCATGCCAAAGGCGCTGGATGACTTGCCCTTACCGGTACCTGTTAATACGATGACACGACCGCGACTAGGGGCCATCACAACGTTGCTCCCGTACACCAAAACGACCACTGACCAAAAAGTAGTGAATCTGACGAGCCACGTGCGACGACAACAACAATCCCAAGTGGCTTACCCTGCATAGAATATGATCGCAAACCCCCTCAACACGGGTCTCATCGACTGCCACCAGACCATCGTTGGGCTGTGGTAACACACGCACCAACCAGCTCACCCCCCAGGACAATGTCCCGGCGATCACGCCCACACGACAGCCGGTCGGAACGCTCAGGCTTTCACGACCATCCAGACCACCCTGCCAACTGGATCCAAACAACCGGCGGAAAAGACTGCCCCAAGCAACCACCGCACCAGCCATACGGCTGCCCCGAAAAGGGGACCCAAGCGCTATCACCTGCGTAACCGCTAACTGTGGATAACGCTGCAACAAGGCAAGGGCTACCAAACCACCCAGGCTATGGCCAATCAGACAAACAGGCCGATTAACTTGCCGTTGCAGAAAAAGGGCAAGGTCGTCGGCATGCTCTGTTATACCCTTGCTGATTGTGGCATAATTGAACTGCAGCACACGGTATCCGATCCGTCGCAGCCGGTAACGCAACAGGGTCATTTCCCACCCTGGCATCCAGAGGCCATGGATCAGCACGACGGTCTGTTGTTCCACGCAATCGGACCCTTCCGTATTTTGTTGTTTGATATAGATTTGGCTGGAATCTATGCAGTTCCTAAGCCAACTATAACCATCTTTTGGCCATCTTTAACGAAAATTGTCATAAGGAGTCCCTCATGTCACTGACATTAACCCATAGTGCGGTCGAAAAACTGGACAGTCTGATCAAGGAAGAAAACAATCCCAATCTGAAATTCAGGATTTTTGTCTCCGGTGGGGGCTGTTCCGGCTTTCAGTACGGATTCACCTTCGATGAAACACAGGAAGAGGGTGACATGGTCATTGACGCGCAAACAATTCAGGTATTGGTCGATTCAACCTCGATCAAATATCTCAATGGAGCGGAAATCGATTTTGTCGAAAGCCTGAATGGCTCACAGTTTGTCATTAAAAATCCCAATGCAGCCAGCAGTTGCGGTTGCGGTAACTCCTTTGCCCCCAAAGGCGATGGCGGCTGCAGCTACGCCTAAGGTCAATCCGTTGATCTCCATCACAGCCGCTGCCATTGACGCACTTGAAAAACAGCGTTTGGCACAGCGGTTCAGTTCCATTGATGGTTATTTGATGGCCGACGAAGGCTATTTGCTGTATCGTTGGGCCAAGGAAGGCCCTGGGACTGGCGCGGTGGTCGAAATTGGCAGCTTCATGGGCCTGTCGACCTGCTGGCTGGCCGCCGGTAGTCAGGCAGCCGAACGTGGCCCGGTGGTTGCTTGCGACAGCTTTCGTGGTATCGACAAGGAAGGCAGTACCACCCTGCCACAATTTCAGGACAATATTCAGCAGACGGGGCTCCGTGCCTATGTTGATATACAGGTTGGCACTTCGATCGAAATGGCCCGTAGCTGGAGCAGGTCACGACCGATCCGCCTGCTGTTTCTGGATGCCGATCATGCCTACCAAGCGACCCAGTCCGATCTGCAGGCTTGGTTTCCCTATGTCGAACCAGGGGGTATCATTGCCTTCCATGATATTGGCACGCTCTATGGTTGCTCACGACTCTACAGCGATCTGTTGCGTCGCAACCCGGATCTGGTAGAGGTTGGTTCGGCTGATTCCCTGCGCCTGATACGCAAGCCATCGTCTCCTATGGCCCTATCGCTGCCGCATTCAACCAAGGCCGCTTGGCACGATTATCAGCAACAGCTGCATTCCGATCCACTCGACATCGAAACGATCCTGCAACTGGGAACACTTCATTTTGAGAACAGGCGTTTTAATGAGGCCGAGCGCTGCTATCGCACCGTCATGCAGCTGGCCCCATCTGGCCATAATGGTGGACTGTTGAGTCTGATACTGGCCATGCAAAGCAAGATCACCGAAGCAATCGACTGCTACGATCGTGCTATCGGGATGGACCCCAAGCTGGCAACAAGTCCTATCCAGCTGACACTGGCCCAGATTTGCCTCACCCATGGTCATAACGATCAGGCTGCGTTTTTCTATCGGCGCATTCTGGCCAACACACCCGGACTGATGTCTGCCCTGGTCTACAATAACTTGGCGACAGCACTGCAAAGGCAAAACAAGATCGACGAGGCCCTAGCCTGTTATCGTCATGCTCTGAGCATCGATCCAAACATGACCAGTGCCTATAACAGCATCGCCTCCATCATGGCTGCACAGGGCCACTTCGAGGCGGCCATTGACCATTATGAACGTGCCATTGCAACCGATCCACAATTCATCCACGCACAGACGGGTCTTGTTGCTCTCTGTTATAGCCAAGGTCTTTACGACAAGGCGGAAGCCTATTGCCGCAGAGCCCTGGACAGTAATCCCAACTCCGTTGAGCTGTGGGGCCTGCTCAGCGTTATGGCAGGACGGCAGGGCCGGGTCGCGATGGATCAGTCCCTTGAGTACCTGCAACGAGCTGCTACGCTAAAACCCGATGACACGGCTACCAGGCAGCGTCTTGACAGCATGAAACGGATGCTGCAACAAAGAATCACATCGATTGAACAGATGCTGATGCCATCTGCTGTAACGCCACCACAACCCGCTCAATGACCCCATCCCAGTCCCCTGCTTCTCTCTGGCGGAATAGCCGCAGTGACGAGTACCAAGGAGAATCAGCCCGATCACACAACCAACGGTAGTCGGTTACAGCTGGCAGCAACAACCAGGTAGGAAATCCAATAGCGCCAGCCAAATGGGTAATGGCGCTGTCGATGGTGATTAGCAGGTCCATCTGGGATAGAATGGCAGCCGTGTTCATAAATCCTTTCAGATCAGAACCGAACGAGTGCAACCTGCCAGGAGGGAATCGTCGCAGCGTTTGATCGTCAGCATCCATCTGGAAACTATAAAACTTGACGTTGGATACCCCAAACAAAGGCCATAATTTCTCGACATGTTCGATGTGACGTGCACGTCCCCATGGCGTCTTATCGCCACCAGCCCAACATAGGCCAACCTTGAGGCCCGGTTCTGCTAAACAGGGCTGCAATCGGCGTTGCCAGTGCTCCCGTACATCTGCCATAACGGTTAAATAAGGCTTGCCACGTGTTACAGGATCGACGTCCAGGAACGGAAAGGGGATATCGAGAATGGTCGGCAACGCAATCAAAGGCACGTAGGCATCAAAGGACATCGACTGCCAGGACTCTTCCCTCGGCTTGACAGCATGGACCTGTGCGACAGTAGCAAACAAGGGAACCAACACCGGCTGACACAGTAACGTGATGACGGCACCGCACACCTTGGCCAGTTGTGGCACGTAGCGGACCAGCTGAATGGCATCTCCCAGCCCTTCCCAACCCGTCACAACCAGCAGGTGTTTGCCAGCAAGATCATCGGTACCATTCCACGGCTCCTGGTTGACGATCAAATCATCCGAGAATAACGATCTCCTGTACTGCCTCTGATACCAAAACCAAGTCAGCTCCTTCCAGCCTTCCCGATAGCGCCCTTCTGCTAACCAGGCATCGCCCTGCAGCATATGGTAGAGCATGGCGGTATGGTCACCCGGAACCAGTCGAAAGGCTTCAGCAAAAGAGGCTGCTGATTCCGGAATACGGTACTGTGCCGCCAGATTAAATCCCAGGTTGTGATGGGCCTGGGCATAATCGGGCTGCATGGCGATGGCCTGCTTGAAACAGGCTTCCGACTCCCTCATCCGCCCCAACCGGTGCAACGAAGTGCCAAGATTATTGTAACTATTGCTCTCTGGCTTGATACGCAGTGCCTGCTCGTAATATTTGACGGCCTGACCATGGTAGCCCAGCTGTGCCAGGATGAGTCCCAAATTATTGTAGTGGCCAGGATGCTGCGGTTGCATGACCAGCGTCTGAATCAACCAAGCCGTTGCTTCCAGTATCCGTCCCTGATGATAACTTTCAACGCCGCGCCGTTGCAGATCGGCCGCAGTCAGACCGAATGACTGGGCCGCTACACGACAGTGATCGGCTGCCTCGGTAAGACGACCCTCCGCCAACGCCAGAATGCCCAGCTGGGTGCGTGCCTCGCTATGATCCGGGTTGAGTGCCACGGTGCGACGATAACACCGGTCGGCCTCTTCAATGCGATCCTGCTCATGGTAACGATTGCCCAGCGCCAGCAGGGCCTGGATCAGGTTATTGCGAATAGCTTGGTCGGGACGCAGCACCAGCGCATATTCGTATTCGACAATGGCCTTGGGCAATAACCCCAGTTTGACGAAAGCCGATGCCAAGTTGTTGTGGGCCAACACATTAGACAACCTGAGCGCAATGGCCTGCTCAAAATAGGGCACAGCAGCGTTAAAGTCCTGCTGCGACATCAACAGCAACCCCAAGTTATTCCAAGCTTCAGAGCAGTGCTGGTCGATCGCCAAAGCACGCTGATAACAACTTCTGGCCGCCCCATGATCCCCACGGGACACCAACTGTTCACCCTGCAGCAGCCATTGTGCAGCAGTAGGAGTGGGAGCCGTCTCTTTCGCAACAGCTGTTGCAGAAACTGGTGGCGTCACAGCTGAATGATGGACTGCCTGCAAAACCTCGGTACATTGATTATGCCATGAAAACTGGCGGATAAACTGCCAGCCCTTCTGAGCCTTGGCTCGGGCTCTGGCACGATTTTGATAGATATCCTCCAAACGTTCTACAATCTCATCGACAGACGACTCACCCCAGTCTGGCAACAAGACACCATGGTGATCGTTGACCGGCTTTTGTGTCATGACAGGATAGCATCGATCAGGTGCAATCAGGTCGAGATGACCAGTATTGGCCGACAGGATCAGGGGTACCCCTGCCGCCATGCACTCCATGGCGACCAGATTGGTGCCCCCTTCACAACGACTGGGCAAAATGGCGGCGTCACATTCATGCAATAACTGGGGGATCACCGGATTGGGAATCATGCCGGTATCATAAAAAGAACCTGCCGGCAAGTAGCGCCCGAGCCACGGGTTAATATCGGTGTCATCAGGCAAATCGGTGACATAGCCCGATGGAAAGGCGTATTGAACGCGGCTTGATGGATCGTTAATCCAGTGATTATGCCATGTCGTTAACAGAAAGGCATCCGGATGACGGCCATGAAACCGTTTGAACGCCTCCATGACGATATCTTGACCCTTGCGGTATTCCAGTTTGCAGCCACTGAAAATGACGAACCGTTCCGGCAACAGCCGGTTCTTTTTTTCTGCAGGATGGAAGATCGCTGTATCTACTCCCTGGATAATGGTCTTGACATTGGCAAGATGATAACGGTCTCTAAGAACCCGCTCATTCCAAGCCGAACCGGTGATGATCAGCGGCACATCCTGCGCCTTGCGCACATTTTCCGGTGGCAGGGGAATACGGTCGAAGAAAGCGATACCTATATCGCGTCCGCTTCTGATGCGGTTGTTTTTGAAGTCAAACAGGGAATCGCAGGACATCAACAGGATGTCATCCGGTGCATCAAGTTCCTGCCCAGGATGATTGCGCAAAAAATCGAGATAACGCTGTGACTGGGCTGCAACACGATTCAGATCAGCAACTTGGGCTGCATTAGCCATCAAATAATGAGGAGGATGCAACAAAATTGGCTGCCCACCCAGACGCAATAGCGTCATGGCCAAGTGATAGCCATATACACCCCAACCGTACATATGGCTGATCTGCCAGCTGATAATGACCTTTTTATCAAGCACAACCGATGGTTGATTGGTTTGGACAGCATCAGGAGCCGGAAATCGCACATCCTGCTGCATTAGGGCCAATGCGTCCTTAATGCGCTGTTCTGTGGTCGGATACTGCACTCCTAGCCACCTTGGTCGGTATGGGTAGCTAAATCTGAAAGATATTGACGGTCGATATAGAGTAATTCTCCCGGCACTCCATGATCACAACCTATAGAAGATGATTGCCACAGAACATGGGTCGGAAACAGGATTTTATGAATATCATGACAGTCCCGCTCCGAATGATGCTCAATATAAACCAATCTGGACCGATACCCTCCCTTGACCAGAGAATTCAGTACTGCTACCTCACAACCCTCCGTATCAATCTTCATGATATCAACAGACTGTGGAACAGCTAATTCTTTCAGAACGGTCGCTGTATCTCTTAACTGCACCATACATGAAGGCGTCATATTGGGCTTGATATGAATGGAGTTCCCTACAGACCCAAATTCCATGCTTTTAAAGAAAGCGACTTCCTTATCACAGTCAAAACAGCCCATGTGAAAGGAACGGACTTTACCCAATTGCCCAACATTACGCATTAACAAACCAAATGACTCAGGATCTGGCTCGAATGAAAATATATTAGCTCCTGGATATATAAAATGAAAGAAAAAAGCCGCCTCCCCAATATGGGCACCAATATCCACTATTGTCCTAACATGCTCTTTTTTGACAAAAGGCAGAACAGGATAGGGCTCACCACTGAAAATATGTCCCAATACGGCACGAGAACCAAGCTGTTTATAAAAGAAATCAAAATCTTTTATGCCGTTAGAGATTTTTACTATATTAACATTATCCATTATTCACCAGTTTTTAATATCAGCATCACACCCACTTAAACCCCATGGCATCAAGCCGGCCAACCCGTTCTGGCTCCAGTTCATTGCGAATACGTCGCTGTCTTTGACTAGCCACCCATAAGCCCAATTCCGGGTTATCAGGCCAGTGCAATGGCACGTCACAATGACCAAAACGACTGCGGAACTGTTCCAGGGCGTAGAACATCTCTTCGAGCAATACCTGTTTAGGTTCTGAGACAAATCCGCAACTCTGCAAAGTGGCCAATCGCTCTTGCGACAACAGGCCCTTGTTGACGGCAGCCCGCTGCGCTGCCAGCCACTGCGCTAGCTTCGGGTTCTCGTGCCATCCTTTTGGGACCATGCCATGATTGAAACGGCCGTAAAACTGACGGAAATCGGCCACCATCTGCAGCCAGAAAGCCTCGTCTCCATCCCAGATCATACCAAGCTGACCCAGCCGCCTAGCCCGTTCCGGATCAAGTGCGCCGCTGGCTTTGGCTTTGCGCTGAGCCGTCACCCACCAAGCTAAATCGGGATGACCCGACCAACTGTCAGGCACATTGCAGTGCCCTTGCAAGGCCCTGAATTCGGCTAAAGTCCCAAACATCTCCTCCCAGTAAACGTCCTGAGTGTCCCACAAAAAACCCAACTGGTCAAGACGGGCTATCTGTTGCTCACTGAGCTGCCCCCTTTTGCGCAAACGGCGCTGGGTTTCGATCCAGAACGGTAACAGGCTATCATCTGGCCAATTCTTCGGTACAACCACATGCTGATGTTGATGGTAAAAAGCAGTCAGACGCCAAAGCATGGCCTCCCACTCGGCCATCCGGCTATCCATGGCCACACCCATCGATGACAGCTGTTGTTTCTGATCATCCGGCAACCGTCCCCGTAAGGCCTTTTGGCGCTGCTCCTGAAGCCAGTCTGCCAGAATGGTGGCCTGCTCATCCTGCATCAGCGACACATGGCAATGGCCATGCTGCTGATGGAAACGCTGCAACAGACCGAAATGGTGTTCCCAAGCGGTACTGAAACGGGCAATACACTGATCGGTCATCCACTCCGGCAAAATGCCAGCCCATTCTGGCTGTGCCAATAGACGAATACGCTCCAATAACAACCGCTTGTCGCTTTGACCCGTACGTCCCATGTCCACGCGTTGTGACAGAATGATGTTTCGTAAACTCTCATCCTGCTCAACCAGTACCGCCAAAGCCTGCCAGAAAGGCGTGAAGTCAGCCTGCTCCAATCCATCACGTGTCGCTATACCAGCCTGTTTTTGCACCAGAACCGGTATCAGCAACCAAGCTGCCCCTGCCCCACTATCCGCATGGGCAGGTTGGACCGAAGGTCTAGCCAGCAGCTGGGTTGCTGCCATCAGATCGTGCTGATCCGGATTCTGTTGCAACACAACCACCATATCGGCTTCGACCGGTGTCAGCAAAAAATCGATAGCCTGACCAACTCGACCATGAATCCAGAGCAATACCGGTCCACTGGTTTGACTGAACCGCTCAAAAACCGTTTGACGCACGCTAGCACGATCGCGCGTGTCCACCACCATCTGTGTCCGTGAGGCTACGTCATCCGGCCCTGCGGTCGGTTCCTGATCACTCAAGACCACCAGCCTTTGTACTTGGTAACGGCGCATGGCATGACCCATGACCTGCCATCCGACTTGTCGTAAACCAACATCAGGATGGGATAACCTGTCCGGAGTCATCAGCACCAGAACAACCCGGATCGATCGTAACCGGTCGGCCGTCAACCGCACTATGGGGCCATAGCGCTCCTGATCGCTGCAATCGAACACGACCTTCGGCTCGTTACGCTGCGAACGCATGTAGCCACTCCAGTCGTGGTGACGCAGGATACCAGACTCTATCAGCCGTTTCGACAACTGTGACGAAGAAAGGAAAAGCTCGGCGGCAGCGTTATGCTCGCGCCCGCCCAGCAACTGCTCAGCTTGGCAGGCAACCGACCAGTCGAAGACAAAATCGGGCATCAATTCCTGTAACCCCGTCATCAGCTCTGTCAGGGATCTCATTGTGGTCATCACGACCCGGTGACCATGAAATTTACCTTGCAGAAAACGCGTCAGTCGCTCTCCTGCCAAAGACAGCTCCCGTATCACCGGCATCTCACAACTGTGACGGGGCGTCCCGTCCAGCTGGCACACCATGACCGACAGGGCCGACCAAGAGGCATGCCGATTCCAGTACCACAATAACTGCTGAATATGTCCATGAGAGGGTAACAGACAAAGGATCGACTGCTGCGATCCCATCAATTCCAACAGATGCAACAAACAGGCATGGAAATCCATACCAACTGCAGGGACTACCGTCACGCGTCCATCTTTTTTGAGTGGCGCCATGACCTGGTGACACAGCGACTGTTGCTGTCGCGATAACACCAAGCGGTCTGTCAGCAACCCAGCTCCGGACAACCAGCGCCGCATCTGCTTTAGATCACGCTCATCAAGGCGGTCAAAATCGCTGCCACGCAGCATCCACAAATCGTGCTGGCGCTCCAGCATGGATGGCAATGTGTCACTATTGGTCCAACAGGCCCGCTGCGGCCATAACTGGGTTGCTGCTAGGAAGACTTGCGCTTCCTTGCGCCCCAAAGCCTCGCGGTGCGGTCGGAATGACAACCAGCCCACCCCCAGCGACCCGCCCGGCAACTCCCACACACACTGTATAGGTAGATCGGCAGCAAAGGCCTCTGGCAACCGTTGCCGTATCGAGGTCGGTGCCAACGTCAGGGGCCAGACATCCTTCACCAACCGCACACGTTGAACAGCACAAAAAGCCATGAAAAAGATTTCAAAAGCAGCTTGCTGGTCAGTAACACTGGGTAGCAGGGTAATACGCTGCTCCAGGTCACCAAAACAGCGCACATGATCAAACAAGGGCAGGAACCGCTCGCGATGCGGGTGTTCAGGCAGCATTACCAACCCATCAACAAGACAACGACCACGTAGGCAATGGCTAAATCACCCGGTCATTGCCGCCATCGACGGCCAGTTGCGCCCCTGTCGTCTTGGCAAACAGGGGTCCACACATTTCAGCCGCCAGTTCAGCAACATCGTGACTGGTCACCTCGACTTTTAAGACATTATTCTTCTTGTAGGTATCAACGGTCAAGCCATAATGACTGGCTCGCGACTGCAACACCTGTTCGCTCCAGATGGCCGTGTCGAAGACGGCATTCGGGTGCAGCGAATTGATACGGATTCCCTCTCCTCCCCACTCCAAGGCTGCCACCCGTGCCAGCTGATTCAACGCTGCCTTGGAAGCCGAATAGGACGCCGCCCCAGGACCTGGGGCAGGCACATTTTTCGAGCCAATGATCACCACCCGGCCATGACGTGGCGCCAGCTTCAACAGCGGATAGGTCTCCCGCATCAACAACAGATTGGCATGGAGGTTGATTTGCATGACTTGATGCCACTCCTCCATACGGGTGTTCTCAATACGACAGCCGCCAGGAAAGATGCCGGCATTCAGGATCAGCATGTCAAGACCACCGAAGGCGTCAGTGGTTGCCGACAACGCCTGCTGAAGCTGCTGCTCAGCGGTGACATCACAGACCAGACCCAGGTAATCCGGTCTCTGGTGCAAGCTCACCACCGATGGATTGATGTCCAATCCTACCACGGCGGCCCCCCGCGCCAGCAGGGAAGCTACACAGGCCTTGCCGATTCCGGACGCTGCACCAGTGACGAGCGCCACCTCACCAGACAACGGCGGCAACTTCCCTGACTTGCGTAATTTAGCCTGTTCCAGATCCCAGTATTCGACCTCGAAAATCTGCTGGGCTGACAAGGCCCGATAACCTCCCAACCTCTCAGAACGGCTGATGATCTCCATGGTGTGGTGGTAGATGTCAGCCACGATGGCCGCCTCTTTGGCCGACCTGCCCAGGGCACACAGACCCAGATCAGGATCCAGCACAACCCGTGGCGCGGCATCCAGCATGGTCTTGCGCTCTTTGGCCAGTGGCTCATGGGCAGCGGAATAATTGCGATAGGCTGCTGCGTAGGCCGCTACATCACGCCCAATCATGGGCAGCCGCTTGGTGCGAATCACATGATCGGGCGTTGCCGGTCCCTGTTGTGCCACCACCGCCACATCCAAACGCCGGGCAAAAGCCAGGGAATCGGCATCGCTATGCCGTGCCATGATCATCGGAAAGCCGGCCACATCAGAAATCTGTCGACGCAAATCGGCGATGGTCACACGATCTACAGCAACAGGAGGTGACTCTGGGCAAACCACCTGCCAAGCATGATGACGCTGTAGATAGGCCTCGGCACGACCAACCAGATCGATCATCCGTTCATAGGACTGCTGGGCCGTTGCCCCAAAAGAAAAAATGCCATGGTTCATCAGCACCATACCAATGGTCTGCGGCCCTGCCTGACGTGCAAAAAGCCGCCCACACAACCGTGCCAGATCAAAGCCAGGCATGACATAAGGAATCACGACCACCTCATCGCCATAAAGGTCGCGGATTCTGGCCTCGCCGTCTGCCGTATTGGTGATGGCCACAATGGCATCGGCATGGGTATGATCGACGTAGGTATAAGGCAGGATGGCATGAAGGATCGCTTCGATGGAAGGAACAGGCGCCCCAGCCTGGACGGTATGGGTCACCAGTTCATTGACCATCACCGGGTCGGCAAGCTCTGGTAGCTGGGCCAGCTGTTTGAGATGTGCCAGTTGCACAGGCGCAAAACCAGCTGCTTCGATCCGTTCCAGATCCCAGCCACTGCCTTTGACGTACAGGATTTCCGTTTCCTCTCCAAAAACATCCCTGACACTGGCCTTGACCGAAGTATTGCCTCCGCCGTGCAACACCAGCGACTTATCCCGACCCAGCAGGCGTGAACTGTAGACACGCTGCCCAACAGCACCCGGCCACAGACTGGCTTCCTGATCACTCCAAAGGTTGTTCATGTCCGACGACCACGACCCGATTCAAGCTGAAAATAGGCCATCAGTTGCTGCAATTGATTGGCCTGACCCGACAGATCCTCCGCTGAAGCAGACATCTGCTCTGCCGAGGCGGCATTGCGCTGAATCACCTGATCCAGCTGCTGAATCGCCAGATTGACCTGCTCGGCACCCTGACTCTGCTCCTGCGAAGCAACAGCAATTTCCTGGATCAACTGGGCGGTGCGCTGGATATTCGGCACCAGCTTAGCCAACAGGTCACCTGCCCGACTGGCGACATCGACGCTGTTGCCAGAAATGGTGTTGATCTCACGCGCTGCCGTCTGACTGCGTTCAGCCAATTTGCGCACTTCGGCCGCAACGACCGCAAAACCCTTGCCGTGTTCCCCAGCCCGGGCTGCCTCAATGGCGGCATTGAGTGCCAACAGATTGGTCTGACGGGCGATTTCCTCAATGATGCCAATCTTCTCGGCAATTTGGGTCATAGCCTGCACCGCCTCACGCACCGCCTCACCACTGGCGATGGCCTCGCGCGCTGCGGCTGCGGCAATGGTTTGGGTGGACTGGGCATTATCGGTTGTCTGAGCAATGTTGCCACTCATCTGCTCCATGGCCGATGAAGTTTCCTCAATGGCCGCGGCCTGCTCGGTGGCCCCTTCAGAAACGATCAAGGCTGTACCATTGAGCTGGTTACCCTGCCCCACCACCAATTCGCTGATCTGGACTACCGCCGAGATGGTATCATGCAGCCGCTCCACCATGTTCTTGATGGAGCCATAAATACCCGATGACACTCGTCCCGATTCGAACTGCACCGAAAGATCACCACGAGCCACTTGATCAGCAATGGCCATCACGTCGGCAGGTTCACCACCAATCTGTGTCAGAATCTGGCGCACCATGACGACACCTGCCAGCAATGAAACGCAAATTGTCAGGGCAGTCATAATCAGGTAGAACCAGAAAGCCCGTGCAGCCTGACTCTCCATATGGCCAGCCTGTGCCTTCAGATCACCAGCAATGAGATCCTCCACCTCTTTCATCAGATCGATTTTGCGCGTGACCGTCTTGAACCAGACTGGAGCCTCAATACCAAAATGACCCGCTGCAAAGGAACGCTGCAATCCCTGCATGGCTTCGGCGAGTGGCGCCGTATCGGTGGCAGCAGACTGCTGTAACCAGCCTTGTAGGGTCTGTAATCGCTGCTTGTCGTCGGCTGACACATCCTGCTGGGTTAGCAATTTCTCGACCACTGCCAACCCTTTGTTATGCAGCTCCGTAACGGCGGCCGGGGTCAGGCCAGCACGGAATGATCCGACTAGGCCCTGCAATTCAAGCAACAGATTGTGTTTCAGCGTCATGGCACCTTTGGCAAGGGCCGTAGCCCGCATCTGCTGCGCCTCCTGGACCGCACTGTCACGCATTTTATCCTGATAAAAACTGGTTTGCACCGCCGGAGACAGGGATTTGAACAGGTTCAGGTAGAGATCCTGCTCACTGATGATGGCGACAAAACGCTGAAACAGGCCAGGGGGGAAAATGTTCTGTGAAAAGGCATTGGCCAGTGTAGCTCGCTCAATACCGGCTCGCTCCTTGCCAAGCAGAAAATAGAGATAGCCATTGGCCATGGGAGACAACTCACCGACAGCCATCTTGCCGATGGCCGCCATACTGGTCAAAAACAGACCGATGCCCTGGGTATAATAGCCGGTGGCATCCGCTGGCACGATATCCAGACGATCGACCCGCTGTCGGATCTCCTTCAAACGGTCAAGGTGGCGTTCAGCTTCAGCCAGGCCACTGGCCAGGGCAGTACCGGAGGTATCGCCTATGCCACCGAGAGCGTGCTGCACAAACTGGCGCACATTGGTGATCTTCTGATCGACCCCATCACGCTGTTGTGTCAACTCAGTGCGAAACTGGTTACCCTTGCTGCCAAGGAAACCCGCTGTCATGCCGCGTTCCTTCTGCATCTCGTGCACCATGGCACCCACTCGCACGGCCAGATCAACCAGAGACTGCATGGTCTGCATGGTGGTGGCCAAGCGGTGTTTTTCCAGTACACTCTCAACACCAAATAGCACCAATCCCAATAAGGGCAATAACAATATGATGATGAATTTGGTTCTCAGTCTGATACGATGCAGTATATCCATGAAATCACTCCTAATTGGGTCAGGCGGGATATAGAGCAGGAACGAGGAAAGCCTTCAGCCTTCCCATCCGCTACCCCCCCGCCTTACCCTCTCCCCTTGGGAGAGGGTAAGGCGGGGGGGTGAGGGGGGAAAACCGAAAAAATTACTTGGCAGAGGCCAGAGCTGCCTGGGCTGCGGCGAGACGGGCAACGGGAACCCGGTAGGGCGAGCAGGAGACATAGTCCAGACCAGCCTGCTGAAAGAACAGGATTGAGCTCGGATCGCCGCCATGTTCGCCACAGATACCCACCTTAAGGTTGGCACGGACATGACGCCCTTTCTTGACCCCCATCATCACCAGTTGACCTACGCCCTCCTGATCGATCGAAACAAACGGATCCTTTTCCAACAGCCGTTTGTTGACATATTCCTTGAGGAAGGAGCCGGAGTCATCGCGCGAGATCCCCAGGGTGGTTTGGGTCAGATCGTTGGTGCCAAAGGAGAAGAAATCGACCTCCTGTGCCAATTGATCCGCAATGAGTGCAGCACGGGGCAGCTCAATCATGGTACCCACCATGAACTGTACCACAACCCCCTGCTCTGCCATCACCTGCTCACAGGTGGCGACACAGAGTTCCTTCAGTACCCGCATCTCCTTGGCATGCGCTACCAACGGAATCATGATCTCGGGAACGATGGTAAAATGCTCCCTTTTGATCAGATGACAGGCCGCTTCCATGATGGCACGCACCTGCATTTCGTAAATTTCCGGATAAGTCACCCCGAGACGGCAGCCACGATGGCCCAGCATCGGGTTAGACTCACGCAGCTCTTCCACCCGACGCTTGACCTCGGAAACCGGGGTTCCCAACGACAGGGCCACATCCTGCTGCCCCTTGAGGTCGTGTGGAATGAACTCATGCAGGGGGGGATCCAGCAACCGGATCGTCACCGGAAATCCCTTCATGGCACGAAAGATCCCTTCGAAATCGCGCCGCTGAATCGGTAGAATCTTGGCCAAGGCCTGGCGCCGGTCCTGCTCATTTTCGGCGAGAATCATCTCACGCATGGCGACAATGCGATCCTCCTCGAAGAACATATGCTCGGTGCGGCACAGGCCAATGCCCTCAGCACCAAATTTGCGCGCCACAACCGCATCTTCCGGAGTATCGGCATTGGTGCGGATCTTCATGGTGCGGATCTCATCGGTCCACTGCATGAAGGCAGCAAAATCGCCCGAAAGCGTCGAATCGACGGTGGCCACCTGACCCTCCATCACTTGACCACTGGCTCCATCAAGGGTGATCCAGTCCCCTTTGGCCAGTGTCACACCGCCAACCGTCATCTGCTGGGCCGCAAAGTCGATTTCCAGATCGTGACAGCCACAGACGCAGGGTCTCCCCATACCACGTGCCACAACTGCGGCGTGAGACGTCATACCACCACGAGCTGTCAGGATGGCCTTAGCGGCATGCATGCCGTGGATGTCTTCGGGACAGGTTTCGTCACGCACCAAAATCACGTCCTTGCCCTCATTATTCCAGGCCTCAGCGGTGTCGGCATCGAACACGACCTGGCCCGACCCAGCACCCGGAGAAGCCGGCAAGCCGGTTGCCAGCACATGAGCCCGCTGCTGCGCCTCTGGATCAAGGGTGGGATGCAACAGCTGATCCAGACTGCGGGCATCGACGCGCTGTACAGCCTCCTCCTTGGAGATCACACCTTCCATGACCATATCCACAGCAATTTTCAGGGCTGCCTTGGCGGTACGTTTGCCAGAACGGGTCTGCAGGATCCAGAGGTGCCCCTTCTGAATGGTAAACTCAATATCCTGCATATCGCGGTAGTGCTGCTCCAACTTCTGGTAGATCTTGACCATCTTGTTGTAGAGCTTCGGCATGATCTCTTCCATGGATGGCAGGTGGGAACCGATGCGCCGCTTGCCCTCCAGCGTCACCTGCTGCGGGGTGCGGATACCGGCCACCACATCCTCGCCCTGGGCATTGACGAGGAATTCACCATAAAAATGGCGCTCGCCCGTGGCCGGATTACGGGTAAAAGCAACGCCGGTAGCACTGTCATCACCCATATTGCCAAATACCATGGCTTGCACATTGACAGCCGTGCCCCAATCATCCGGAATATCGTTGAGACGACGGTAGGTCACGGCACGCGGCTTCATCCAAGAGTTAAACACGGCGTCAATGGCGCCCCACAACTGCTGGTGAGGATCGTCCGGGAAATCCTTGCCGGTAATCTCCCTGACCTTGGCCTTGAAGGCGCCTACCAGTTCTTCCCAATCCTCAGCCGCCAGCTCCGTATCGAGTTCAACGTCCAGAGAACGCTTCTTCTGCTGAATCAGGTTCTCAAAATGGTCACCGGAAACACCCAGCACCACGTTGGCATACATCTGCACAAAACGGCGATAACAATCGTAAGCAAAGCGGGGGTCGCCTGATTTTTTAATCACGCCTTCAATGGTCTGGTCGTTCAGGCCAATGTTGAGAATGGTATCCATCATGCCAGGCATGGAGGCACGGGCGCCAGAGCGAACGGACAGCAGCAAAGGCTTTTTGGTGTCGCCAAACTTGGCCTCCATCGCCTTTTCAACCTGACCAAGGGCCGCCTCGACGCGCCATTGCAGATTTTCCGGGTGCTTACCACCACTCTTGAAGAATTCGTTGCAGACCTCGGTACAAATGGTAAAACCAGCTGGCACTGGTATGCCGATACGGGTCATCTCAGCCAGGTTGGCCCCTTTGCCGCCCAGAAGATCCTTCATGGAAGCATCTCCCTCAGCAATACCGCCACCAAAGAAAAAGACCAGTTTATTCTGCGATGTCATACGTCCCATAATTACCCCCCACACAATCTCTCTTCTAGAAGAAGTCCATTAATCTCTATAAAAATACCAGACAACTCACATCAGCAACACGACGAAACGCCTGACGCACCCGTGTCAATAACGCAAAACGATTGTGACGCCTATCCTCCTGTTCAGCCATGACCAATATCTCAACAAAAAACCGGTCCACAACAGTACGCAGACCCGTGAGAGACAGCAACGCCTGATCGTAATCACGCTGTGCAACGGCCTGCTTGACGATCACTTCCACTCCTTCCACAGCACGATAAAGATCCTGTTCTGCTGGCTCGTACAACAAGGATGGATCAACCGGACCCAGCGGCCTTGCCAACACATCTGATTTTTCCAGAATATTGGCAATACGTTTATTGAGCATGACCAAGGATTCGTAGTCGGGTTGTTGCTTGAATCGGTTCAAGGCCATGACCCGGTGCCACACATCGGTCAGATCATCCAGCATCAACGCTTGCACCGCGTCAATCAAGTCATAGGAGAAGCCATTCAATTTCAGGTGCGCTGCCAACCGGCCATAGAAAAACTGCAACAGCGCCGTGATGGTGCTGTCCCGGTTACGACCAGCCAGCACCTCCTCACCATAAAGGTCATAAGCCTGCTCCAGCAGGGGACGCAACGGCACATGCCACGACGTACGGTCATTGATAAGGATGCGAATCACCCCCAAGGCGGCACGACGCAGAGCATAAGGATCCTTGGCACCAGTCGGCACCAGACCCATACCAAAATAACCCACCAGCGTATCTACCCGGTCTGCCAGGGCCAGCATAGCGCCCAGAGATGACAGTGGTAACGAATCACCGGCACCCTGGGGCTGGTAATGCTCGCGAATGGCTCGCGCCACCAGCTGTTCCTGATCCGAATGGTCTGACGACGGGTAGTAGTAGCCCCCCATGATGCCCTGCAGCTCGGGAAATTCCGCCACCATACCGGTTACCAGGTCGCATTTGGCGTAACGCCCAGCCTGCTCTGCCGCCGCAACCAGGGCAGGCTCATTCAGGATCTGTGCCACCAGGGCCGTCAGGCGGGCCAGTCGTTCAGCTTTCTGACGCATGGTGCCAAGACGATTTTGGAACACGACCTGCTCCAGGTCATCCAGCCGCTGCCGCAGACCGGTACGACGATCCTCCTGCCAATAAAAAGCCGCATCGGCCAGCCTGGCGCGTAACACACGTTCATAGCCACGTACCAACACCGATGGATCGGTCAGTTCCATATTGGCAATGGCAACGAAATAGGGCAGCAACCGGCCTTCACCATCGACAACCGAAAAATATTTCTGGTGCGCCTTCATGGAGGTGGTCAGCACCTCGGACGGAATATCGAGGTAATGGGCTGGAAATTGCCCCAGCAAAGCGACAGGCCACTCCACCAAGGCACCATTTTCAGCCAGCAATCCCTCATCCATGACCACTTGACCGTTAACACGCTCGGCCTGTTGCTGAGCCGCCTCACGAATGATTCGGCAACGTTCGGCCAAGTCCAAAACCACCCGATTGGCCTGCAAAGCAGTCCGATAACTGGCAATCGTGGTCACGGTCTGTGGCGTCGGTGCCATGAAACGATGCCCAACGACGGTATAGGATGCCGTGACACCCTCCGGTGTGGTAAAAGGCACCACCTGACCGTCAAACAACGCCAAGATGCGTTGAATCGGACGGACAAAACGGCTGCTACCGCTACCCCAGCGCATGGACTTGGGCCATGGAAACTGCTTCAACAGCGTGGTCATGATCTGTGGCAACAACTCCAGGGTTGGTTGCCCTGGCAACCGCTGGCGCAACATCAGGTAACGTCCCTTGTCGCTATCCAGCTGTTCCAGATCGGTCACGGCAACACCGTGGCTGCGGGCAAAACCCAAAGCGGCCGCCGTGGGATGGCCATCGGCATCGAAGGCCCGGGCTAACGCCGGCCCACGCAACAGCTCCTCACGCTGTTGTTGACAACCAGCCAAGCCGGTCACGTAAACGGCCAACCGTCGGGGCGTACCGTGACTATCGACCGCACCAAAATGGATGCCAGCTTCCTGAAGGGCAAGACCCATCCGTTCACGCAGCGTTACAATGGCATCGGCCAGCATACGCGCCGGAATTTCCTCGCACCCGATCTCCCATAAAAACTCGTGACCCTGGTCATGCCCTGGATTGATCGACTGGCTCATGATGACGGCTCCCCGGCTTGCTGCCGCAGCAACGGAAACCCCAGCATACGCCGCTGCTCCAGCCAAGCCTCAGCACTCTGCCGTGCAATGGCCCGTACCCGACCAATATAGCCCGCCCGCTCGGCTACACTGATGGCTCCCCGTGCATCGAGCAGATTGAAAAGGTGTGAACTCTTGATGACTTGGTCATAGGCAGGCAAAGGCAACTGCTGTTGTGCCAGCCGATCCGCCTCCTTCTCGTGACGATTAAACAGGTCAAACAGCATGTCACTATCCGCCACATCGAAGTTATAGCGCGAATACTCGACCTCATTATGATGGAAGACCTCACCATAGCGGATGGTCGGCGTCCACTGAACATCAAAGACGTTTTCAACACTCTGGATGTACATCGCCAGACGTTCCAGTCCGTAGGTAATTTCACCGGCAACCGGATGCAGCTCCAGTCCCCCCACCTGCTGGAAATAGGTAAACTGGGTCACCTCCATACCATCCAGCCACACCTCCCATCCTAGCCCCCAGGCACCCAGCGTAGGGCTTTCCCAGTCATCCTCGACAAAACGGATGTCGTGTTGTTCCGGCATGATGCCAATGGCTCGTAGCGATTGCAGATAGAGTTCCTGGATATCGTCCGGTGATGGCTTCAAAATCACCTGGAACTGGTAGTAGTGCTGCAACCGGTTGGGATTATCACCATAGCGCCCATCGGTCGGTCGTCTGGACGGCTGCACATAGGCCGTATGCCAAGGCTCCGGCCCAAGCACCCGCAGGAAAGTCGACGGATGGAAGGTACCCGCTCCCATCTCCATATCGTAGGGCTGCTGGACAATACATCCCTGTCGGGCCCAGTAAAGTTGCAGGGCCAGGATAAGATCCTGAAAAGTCACCGTCCGTCACTCCATCCACTGGTTTCAATCTGTGTCGCGCTTTTGAACGGTAACAATTTCCTGCCGTTTTTGTCAAGCAGTATCGGAAAACCGATCGATTCTCATGGAACGGACTTGCAAAAGAGTTGTATTTGGAGTTTAATGTTGGATTGTCATAATCGTCATTGACTGTTCCAATGTGAGTGGTGGCATCATGTCGGACTTGCTTCATTCTGTTTCTGCTTTTCAGGTTACCCTGTTCCTGCTGTCCATCGGTGTGCTGGCCTGGTTCGGTACCCAGTTGGCGCGCCTGTTTCACCAGGGCGATGCTGCAGCGACATTTCAAACCCGCACGGAACAACTGGTCTATCACGCCTCACCGTGGCAGCCGAGTGCGCAGGGAGAGTCGCTGGGGCTGTTTCGCAACCAGATCATTCCGGCGTGGATCCGCTTACCGGATGGACGTCAGGCAGACTACGCCGGCATCTTCGGGACGTCCCTGCCAGAGGAGTGTTATGGTATTGAATTTCCCCAGCGGGGCGAAGTGGTGATCCGTCCAGGCATTGTCTACACGCTCCGCATGACCCAGACCAGTGCCTAGATGACCGTTGAATCCGTTCATATCCATACGGATGGGGCCTGTCGCCACAACCCAGGCCCTGGTGGCTGGGGTGCCTTGATTCAGGTCGGCGCCTGTGAGTATGCCCTGTCCGGTTTTTGTCCTGAAACAACCAACAACCGCATGGAATTGACGGCTGTCATTCGATCGCTGGCAATCCTGTTGCGTCCTTGTCAAATTCGTCTGACGACCGATTCCATTTACGTCAAGGATGGTATTACCCAATGGATTCACGGCTGGAAGCAGCGTCAATGGCGCAAATCAGATGGCAAACCGGTGCTGAATATCGATCTGTGGCAACAACTGGATCATCTATCCCATCAGCACCAGATCCACTGGGAGTGGGTCAAAGGGCATAGCGGCCATGAAGGGAACACCAGAGTGGATACCCTGGCGCGCAGTGCCATTGAGCTGGGTGTGCGTCAACTGATTGCTCCTGACCCGCCGGCATAGCACCGGTCGTGAAATCCCTGCCTAATCAACACATGAAGAGGAGAAACCATGTTCGAAGATCAACTTCAGGCCGTTCATGAACTACTGGCAACCAACAAGGCTTTCAAGGATCTGTACGACAAGCACCAGCAGCTGAAGCAGAAGATTGAAGAGCTGGGTTCAGGTTCGCGCGGCGACTACAGCGTTGAACGGATGAAGAAAGAGAAACTGCTCCTCAAGGATCAATTGGCCGCCATTCTTAACAAACATACCTCCGGCCAGAAATAGGGAGCGGCGTGCTGGCACAACTCACCATCGATAACATTGCTCTGATCAACCGTCTGGATCTGGAGCTGTCGGATGGCTTGACCGTTATCACGGGTGAAACCGGTGCCGGAAAATCGATCCTGCTGGATGCACTGGGCCTGGTATTGGGGATGCGGGCTGATACGACGCTGGTACGTGATGGAACGGACAAAGCGGTGGTAACCGCCCGTTTTAATCTTCCAGCCGCTCATCCCGCTCATCTCTGGATACGGGAACAGGCCCTGGAACAGGTTGGAGAGGAAATTTTTCTGCGTCGAGTTGTAACAGCCAACGGTCGCAGTCGTGCCTTCATCAATGAAACGGCTGTACCGTTGAGTGCGCTGGAGCGTCTCGGCACGGTGCTGGTCGATGTTCATGGTCAGCATGATCATCAGTCGCTGCTACAGAGCAGCACCCATCTGGCGATTCTGGACGCCTTTGCCGGTCACGAAACCCTATTGACAGCAGTGACCGACTGCTATCAACAATGGCGCACCGATCGTCAGCAACTGGATGCGCTGCGCCATCAGTTGGCTACCGCGGCGGAACGGCGTGCTTTTCTGGTGTTCCAGCTGGAAGAACTGGATCGTGCCAACGTCCAGCCCGGGGAGCTGGAACAGCTCAAGCAACAGAAACACCTGCTACAGCATGGAGCCCGTCTGCAGCAAGGCATTGAACAGGCCTTGACCTGGATGGTTCACGGTGAGAAGAACGCCGTCGAACGTCTACATCGCAGTGGCAGTGAACTGGAACATTGTGCCAAGGTAGATGGCCAGCTTTTGCCATTGGCTGAACGTGCCCGCGCCATCCAGTATGAAATTGAATCCATTGGCGCCGATCTGTCCCATTACCAACGAGCCCTTCATGTCGATACCGAGGCCATGGATAGCCTTGAGCAACGACTGGATCTCATTCATCAGTTGTGTCGCAAACACCGACGCGAAGCTCATGAACTGGCTGAGCTGGCCCATGGTTGGCATCAGGAGTTACAACAACTGGAACAGGCGGAAGAACAGGAGCAACAACTGGAACAGCGCCTTGCCTCCAGCCTACAACAGTATCAACAGACGGCCGACCAGCTGACCCTGTCACGCCATCGCGCTGCAGAACGGCTGATCACGGAGGTCACACAACAGTTGCAGGATCTGTACATGACCGCCACACATCTCGATGTGCAGATCACCCCGGTGGCAGGGTCTCCACGACCATCCGGACAGGAGGAGGTGGAATTGCTCATGAGCGCCAATCCGGGCGAACCGGTCAAGCCCTTGAAACAGATCGCCTCGGGTGGTGAAATAGCCCGTATCATGTTGGCTCTCAAAAGCGTTCTGGCGGATGCCTCCATGGTCAACACCCTGATTTTTGATGAGATCGACAGTGGTATCAGCGGTCGGGTAGCCAGTGCTGCCGGAGAAAAACTGCGTGGCATCGGCACCCATCGTCGTCAGGTCATCGCTATTACCCATTTGCCTCAGGTCGCTGTGTGGGGACACCATCACCTCAAGGTTGTTAAACAGCTACAGCAGCAACGGAGTTACATCGATGTACAGCAGCTCAACCGACAAGAACGGGTTGAGGAGGTGGCGCGTCTGCTGGCTGGAGATCAAATCACCGATTCGGCACGCCACAACGCCCAGGAACTGTTGTCACAGGCAGGACTATGAAAATTTACTTTAATCATCAGATTCATCACATTGAACAGCTGTACGATGGCTATGAGGATCGGCCGGGACTGGAGTTGACCGTTCATTTGCATCGGTGGCAATTTCCCGATCAGACCGGCGCTGGCGTGGGCTGGTTCCGCGTTGAAATTCGCGAGCAGCCGATCGAAACCCAAACATCACGACGCCCCATGATCGGCTCCGGCCTGATTGAGGCCAGTGCTGCTGCCCTGCTGTCGTGGCAAGGCGAGTCGCCTTTGATCCAGGCCATGCTGGATGGCCTCTGCAGCCATGGCGCAGTACACGACTTTTTCCGTTCTGCCGCAGCCGCTGTGCTGACCCTGCCTGATCCACCGACACAACGCATCGGGTCAGAGCGATCCGTGCCGGCCCGGGCGTTTTACAACCCTGCCTTGCACCGGGCATAACGATCATGAAACCACGCCACTCTGACCATCCATTCCACGATACCGATGTCCTGAGTGAAACAACCGTTGATCAGGAACTGTCACAGCCGCCCCTCTACCGTGTGATGCTGCTCAACGATGATTTTACTCCAATGGAGTTTGTGGTGGACATCCTGCAGCAGTTTTTTGACAAGTCGATGTTGGAGGCAACAAGGCTGATGCTGGCCATTCACCATACTGGTATGGCTATCTGCGGTGTTTACACCCACGAAATCGCCGAAATGAAATTGACCCAGGTGCACCAAAAGGCACGTCAGCATGGACACCCGCTACAGGGCTTCATGGAGCAGAACTGACCAGCCATGAAACAGGAGAATTTTGCATGATCAGCAAGGAAGTTGAAGCCTGTATCCGCCGTGCCTTGTTGCATGCCTATCGGCAGAAACATATCTACGCCACGGTAGAACACCTGCTGCTCAGTTTGACAGAAGATGTCGAGGCGGCTGGACTGCTAAAACTGTGCGGCTGCAATCTTGAGCAGTTATGTCAGGAGGTGGAGCAGCATATCGCCCAGCATGTCCCGGTTGTCAAAAACGGCAGTGACGATTTTGACGTCACCACCACCTCAGCTTTTCAGCGTGTCATGCATCAGGCCTATTTGCAGACTCATTCAGCAGGCAAGGAAGAAATCACCAGCGGACATGTGCTGGTGGCCCTGTTCAGTGAAAAGGAATCCCACGCCGTTTACTCGCTCAGACGCCAGAATATTACCCGATTAAATGTGCAGATGGCCATGTCGCACAGTCTATCGCAGGCCCATGCTGCCGAGCACAAGAAGGACAGCGCCGAGACAGGCGATACAGCAGAAGAGGTCCGTCCCAACGACACCGGCCGGACCGATCCTTTGGCCCTGTTCACCGTCAATCTTAACGATCGGGCTCAGGCGGGTGAGATCGATCCCCTGATCGGCCGTGAAGAGGAGATGACGCGGGTGATGCAGATTCTCTGTCGCCGACGCAAGAACAATCCCCTGCTGGTAGGAGATGCCGGTGTCGGTAAAACTCACCTGGCTGAAGGGCTGGCCCTGCAGATTGTTGGCGGCAAGGTACCGGAAGTGCTCAAGAATCATACCCTGTTTGCCTTGGACATGGGAGCACTGCTGGCTGGCAGCCGTTTTCGTGGCGACTTTGAAGCACGGTTAAAACATGTTCTCAAGCGACTGCAGGAAGAACCTAACAGTATCCTCTTTATCGATGAGATTCATACCATCATAGGAGCTGGAGCAACCAATGGTGGCAGTCTCGACGCCTCCAATCTGCTCAAACCAATCCTGGCATCGGGTCGTCTGCGTTGTATCGGATCGACCACCCATGAGGAATACCGTGGTATTTTCCAGAAAGATCAGGCCCTCAACCGCCGGTTCCAGAAAATCGACATCCAGGAGACCTCCCAGGAAGAAACTCTGGCCATCCTGAAGGGGTTGAAAAAGCATTACGAACAACACCACCATGTGCGCTATAGTGATGAAGCGTTGCAGGCCGCTACCGAGCTATCGAGTCGACATATCACCGATCGTCGCCATCCCGATTCTGCCATCGATGTCATTGATGAAGCAGGTGCCGCACTGCAGCTGCTGCCGTCAACGACCCGACGTGGATCACGCAGCAGAAAACTGGTGACCCAGCACGAGATCGAAACGGTCATCGCCCGCATCGCCCGCATACCACCCCGTTCCGTGTCCCAGGATGACCGCTCTGCCTTGCAGCGCTTGCCTCAAAATTTACGTCAGTCGCTGTTTGGGCAGGATCAAGCCATTGACCAGATGTGTGATACCCTGCGTTTGGCACGGGCTGGCCTGGGACATCCGGAAAAACCGATCGGGTCGTTCCTCTTTTCCGGTCCAACAGGTGTTGGTAAAACCGAGTTAGCCCGCCTGTTGGCTCAGGAGCTTGGCATCAAGCTGTTGCGTTTTGACATGAGCGAATACATGGAACGGCACACCGTATCGCGCCTGATCGGCGCCCCACCCGGCTATGTTGGTTTCGATCAGGGCGGGCTGCTGACCGAGGCCATCGTCAAGAATCCCCACGCCGTGCTGCTGCTGGATGAAATCGAGAAGGCCCACCCCGACCTGTTCAACCTGCTGTTACAGGTTATGGATCATGGCAAATTGACCGATAATAATGGTCGTCAGGCTGATTTTCGTACCGTCATTCTGATCATGACCACCAATGCTGGTGCCGCCGATCTCGACCGACCAGACGTTGGTTTTATCGCTCAAAACCGCCGTGGAGATGAGATGAAGGAAATCAAACGATTTTTTGCTCCCGAGTTTCGCAACCGTCTGGATGCCATTATCCCGTTCAGCCCGTTGTCCCGTGACAGTCTGCTCAAGGTAGTGGACAAGTTTCTGCTGTTGCTGCAGCAGCAGTTACAGGTCAAGAAAGTCACCCTTGAAGTCAGGGAAAATGCCCGTGTGTGGTTGGCTGACCACGGTCATGACCCTGCTCATGGCGCCCGACCGATGGATCGGCTCATCCGCGACCAGATCCGCAAACCGGTTGCGGTCGAACTGTTGTTCGGTTGCCTGTCCCAGGGAGGCACAGTTACGCTGCACGCAGACGAAGGTTCCCTATCCTTGCACTATCAGGGTGCTGTCGCATGATGAGGTCATTGGGATATGGTATGATCCTATCGCTGCAGTGCTGTATGGCGGTGCCGGCTTTAGCAACGGCTACTGGAACGGTTGACAAGCCCACCAAGCAAGACATACTGTCTGATCCAACCAAACCGGATTTCTATCGCAACTCTGCCACAGCTGATGATCAGGCCGAGCGCGATGGCAGCAGCAAGCCTTCTGTGGTCCAGTGGCCCACTGTGACGCCTGCTGTAATCGTCACCGCCAACCCACCCAGAGCCGTGATCAACGTCAACGAGTCCGATCAACCCATCAAGCGCATCGCGTTAGGGGAGACACTGGCCAGTGGACCACAGATTACCGCCATTCATGGCCAGGGTATTGAAATGGCTCATCAGGGCGAGAAGAAGCAGGTTCGACGACACAGTTGCTTCCATATCAATCAGAGCCCCGCTTCAGAGCGTACCACCGTTCGTGCTGGCAAATGCTCCGCTACCAGGGAGGTTGCATCGCCATGAGTCGCATCCTCTGGATCGTGATGGTGGTTTTGATGGCCCACGGTACTGCCGTGGCTGATGCAACGCAGCCACAGCAACAGCCCATCAAGGTGCCACGGCCAGAAAAACCGGGTTGGTCAGCACAACCAGGCAAACCGCCTACCATGGCGGATGCCGAGTGGTGTCCCTGTAGTGAGGCACGCAACTGCTACGGTCCCAAAGGGGGTCAGTATTGCCACACCGATTACAATACCACCCGTTACCGCAGCCAGGATCGGGATAAACAGGGGGGTAAGCCATGGTAAGTGCGGTGATGCAACAGCACCTAGCCGAATTGACTCAAAGGGTGGATCGCCACGTCCATGCCGAAGCGGGTCGTGTCAGTCCGGCACAGCAAGGCCTGATCCGGGATCAAATTATCCGGAAGATTGGTCGCATGAAGTGGGTTGATGAGTATGTGATTGCCACGGCACTGTTGTTGTTGCGCCACGAGCAGCCCGACCTGTTTTCAGAACAGGCGGCTGTCGAACACAATAGCCAGGAATAGGATGCCAAGGTAACGCATCGATCCGGTGAAATTTTTCCAGCCCATTTCACGGGTTGGCTGCTGGATCATGCGCCAGTTACCGAACAGAAACAGCGCCCCGGCTATCACGGCTCCGACAGCATACGGCGTACCCAGTTCACCCATGAGCCACGGTAACAGTGAAGAACCGACCAACAGAACTGTATTGAGAAAAATATACCAAGCAGCCCTCTGCTCGCCCACCAACACCGGCAACATTGGTATGCCAACCTTGCTGTATTCTTCTTTGAGATAGATGGCGAGGCTCCAGAAATGAGAGGGAGTCCAGAAGAACAGCACCAGAGCCAGCAGCAGCGGCAAGGTGCACCACTCTGGACGTACCGAAGCGGCGCCAGCCAACACGGCAAAGCTACCTGCCAATCCTCCCAGAACGATGTTGAGCCAGCTACGCCGTTTCAACCAGACCGTATAGACCACCCCATAGAAGAAAGCACCGAAGAACAGGTGCATGGCTACCATGGGGTTAAAGAACCAGATAGCCAACGTCATCCCTGACAGCAACAGGGCCGCTGCCAGCCAGAGCACCCGCCGTGGAGAAGCCAACAGATCGCAGGCCAGCGGCCTGTGGGAAGTACGTGCCATCTGCCGGTCGATGTCGCGGTCGTAGTAATGGTTGAAAACCGCCGAGCTGGAGGCTCCCAACAACATCACTACCACCAAACCGGCCAGATGCCAGATGCCAACCTGCTCTGCCATGGCCAGATAGGCCACAACCGCCGTCAAAGCAATCATGCCGCCAATACGTAACTTCAGCAGTTCGATATAGCTTTTGAAAGGCATGGGTTGTGACCTATCGTTCCAGGTAGGACAGTTAACGCCGATCGTAGTTATATGGCGTCCAATCCGGACCCACTACGATGTCCTGGGCAAAGTTACCTGGTCCAGGAGGATTGGGCGTATGGGTCCACTCCAGTGACTTCGAACGCCATGGGTTAGCTGGAGACGGTGCCCCATACAGGGCACTGCGCACCCAGTTGCTAATGGTAATCGCCATACCAATCGCCACGATAAAGGCCCCAACCGTTGCCAGCTTGTGATAAGGCTCAAACTGGGGGAACTGGGTGTAGTCCCAATAACGCCGTGGCATACCTTCAACACCGATGATGAACAAAGGCCAGAAGGTGATATTCACACCGATAAAGTTGAACCAGAAGCCGAGACGGCCCTGCTTTTCGTTCAGGATCTTGCCGCTGATTTTCGGGAACCAGTAATCAACCCCAGCAAACACGGCAAAGGCGGCAAACATACCCATGATGAAGTGGAAATGGGCATGGACAAACGACGTCTCACCCAGTTTGATCGATAACACCGTCATGGCCAGCGGAATGCCGGTCAAACCACCCACAATCAACAGATAGAGAGATGCCACCGTGTAGTACATGGCGGTATTGAAGGTGATGGCCCCCTTGTACAGCGTACCGAAGAAGGAGATGGTCATCAGCCCAACCGGCACCGAGATCAACAGAGTGGTCACCATCTGACCGATACGGATCCAGTCCGGCATACCGGAATAGTAGAGATGATGGACCCATACCTCGCCACTGACCAGCACGATACCGATCATGCCATAGACAGCTGCCTTATAGTTGAAGATGCGGTTTTTGGTCATGGTGGCCATGATTTCATAGAAAATGCCCATCGCCGGCAGGAAGATAACGTAAACAGCCGGATGGGAATAGAACCAGAACAGGTTCTGGTAGAGCAGCACATCACCACCCTGGGCCGGGTCGAAGAAGTGGGTACCAAGATATTTGTCGAACAGCAGCATGGTCACCGCAGCGGCCAACACCGGAACAAAAATGAGCTGGATCACGAAGGCTGTCACGGTGCTCCAGACGAACATGTTCAGCTTGAACCAAGTCATGCCGGGCGCCCGCATGTAGATCACGGTCACCAGAAAGTTGACCGCACCCAGAATGGACGAGAAGCCAAGCAGGTGAACGGTAAAGACATAAAAAGCGGTATTACCGGAGGTCTGTACCGAATAAGGGGGATAACCGGTCCACATGACATCCGGCTTGTCCGGGATGACAAAGGTCAGCAGTGCCACAATGATGCCAGCAAAAAAGAGCCAGACACTCAGGGCGTTGATGCGTGGAAAAGCCACATCCTTGGCCCCAATCATCAAGGGCAGAAAGTAGTTGGCGGCAAAGCCGGTCAAGCCCGGAATCAGGAAGGCCAGGATCATGGCGGCGCCATGGAAATAGAGCCAGACGTTGTACTGATCACCACCGGTAAAGGCATCGGCCACGATGGTCGGACCCATGTGGGACTGCTCCAGACGAATCAGCAAGGCCATGATACCAGCAACGGCAAAGGCGGCAATGGAACCAATCAGATAAAGAACCCCGATCCGTTTATGATCGGTCGTAAAGATCCACTCTTTCAGGTTAAACCCGGTGGAATGAGAATGGTAGCTACCCATTTCGTTCAACTCCTCTTGTTAAGACTGCGGCAGTTAAGTCGCCTGTTTCTTACTGGCCATCCAGGTATCAAATTCAGCCTGGGGAACCACCTTGACTGGCGCATACATGTAGGAATGGCGATTGCCGCAATACTCGGTGCAGGTCACCAGCGTCTTGGTCTCTTTCTTGGGATAGAACCAGAGATAGGTGACGCGACCTGGCATCAGATCTTCCTTAACCCGATACTCCGGTAACGAAAATGAATGAACGACATCGGTCGATGTCATGCGCAACACCACGGGACGTCCAACGGGTACCACCAGCCCATCCCCATCCTTGGAATCGACCTCGTAAGTTGAAGTGGCCCCGTTGTCGTACTGGAACTGCCAGTTCCACATGCTACCGGTGACCTTGACTTCCATGGCGTTGGCCGGTACCTGACGGAAAATATTCCACACCGTCCAGCCCTTGGCGGCCAGAAAAAAGTCATCGGCCATGAACAGGAAAGAAGGCACCAGAATCCAGGCAATCGACTGCAATGAGCTTAGCTGTGGAGCCGTCCCAACCTCATCCTCGCTTTTAGCGCGATATTTATAGACCCAATAAAAACCAAGTACCAAAAATACCAGCCCGATCAGTGTGATATCGATGAGCAGCTCATACCACAGATGATCGACACTGGCTGCCGGATCACGCACGGGCACCTCCGCAGCCAGTGCTGCTCCCGCTCCTGAAACCATCAGCATGGCCAAGGCCGCCCCTAGCCGTTTTACCCTATGTGACATAATTTAATTGCCTCCTTTGAACCCCCGCATTCTGCGATAAATCAGAACAGATAGCGCCAACATGCCAACACCGAAAAGCAACGAACTAAAACCAATGAACATGGGAAAGTTATATTGATAACTCCCCTCCTTGAAATTATAACTGTAACAAAGACTGACCAGATATTGCATCGTCTCACTGAGCTGGAACTTGCCCTCACGCGCATCCATGAGCGACAGTTTCAGATCCTGAGCCGTTATGGTGGCCTGCATGTTCAGATAACGAGCAGCCCGGCCATCCGCTGACAGGATAATCGCCATATTCGGATGAAAAAAAGTTCGGTCAAGGGAGGACCAGAAAAATTTGAACCCAAATCGGTCCGTTATCTCCTTGATCTGCCCGCTATTATCCAGCATGGCAAAGGTCCACGCTGATGGTTGCCACGACTCAGGCACCTGAAAACGCTGACGAAAGGCCTGCATCGTCGCCAGCGTATCGTGCCGATCAAAGGACACAGTCAGTACCTTGAAGTCCTGCCCGATACGCTGTTCCGATTGCTGCTCAACCAGACCTCGCACCATGTCGTTGACCGTGGAACAGCTGCCATCACAGGTATAGTAGGAAAAAACCAGCACAACCGGCTGACCGGTCAGCTCCTGAAACAGAAAAGGGCGCCCAGAGGCATCGACGAGGCGCAAATCCGGTGGCATTTTGACCCCCAGGAATTTCTGCTCATCAATGCGGAACAGGGCCGGGTCCACCTCTGAGTCAGTCTGCACCTTGGCCTGTGCCGCTCCCACCGACATAACCCCGACCAATAGGGTCAGGACCAGTCCCCACAGCCAACACCAACGATGCCCGACCACTCCAGTCTGGCCTACCAATAGTAAATTTGCGATACCACAAAGAACCAGACGATATCGACGAAATGCCAGTAGACCCCGGCGCAGTAGGTAAAGGTCTTGTTTACCTTGCGACCAAAGGCCGGCAACAACACGGCCAGGAAAACGCCCAACCCGACCAGAACGTGCGAAGCATGAAAGCCGGTAATTGAGAAAAATGCCGTACTGTAGGCGTTGGTCGATGGCTTGAAGCCAGCATGCAGGAGATGATTATACTCATAGATGGTACAACCCAGGAACAACAGGCCCAACAGGATGGTAATCACCAGCCACTGGCGAAACCCTGGCAGATCCTCATGTTCAAACTTTTCTTCGGCCACATGGAAAGTGATGCTGGAGGCTACCAGAATGACGGTCATGATCATGGGCAGGATCAGGTTGATATCCGTTGGGGTACCCGCTGGCGGCCACACCTCGGCAGAAAGCCTCATGGTCCAGTAAGCGGTGAACAGCCCCAGGAAGATGAATACCTCCGAGACGATAAAAATCGGCAGCGCCACGCTGGCCACATTGGCAATCAACGGTTTGTGCGTCAGCCCCTCGTCGACCCACTTGGCAACACCGACCAGCAACAAGGGTGTGCCGAGACCGGCACAGAAAATGGTGCCCGCCAGATTCTTATAGACAAAATAGGACGAGAACCCAAAAACAACCAGGAAAAGCACACCAAAGACGACCGCCATCGGAGCCCAGCTGGTCTCCCAATGATGAACATGCGTATGTGCTGCTGCAGACTGCGCCATATCAATCCCCCTACCCCAACATGACTGAATGACTGAATAGAATACTGATGTTTAGACAAGAAACCTTGTTTGGTATATGATGTGCGCGTGATATCATACCCCAGGCAACCAGGGAGTGATTATAAGGGCTCATTGATCGATGTCAAGAAAAAACAGTTATTTTAATCCTGATTAAGACAAGCTAACCCATATGATAAAAATTGAATCCATAAGCTATTCATACAGAAATAAATCGTTACCTCATATAGTTGCACTTGATAAAATTAATTTAACGATTGACTCTGGCGAGTTTGTTGTATTGACCGGCCCGAACGGCAGCGGCAAATCAACCCTGTTCCGCATTCTCTGTGGTCTGTTGCAGCCCAGCAGGGGCACGGTGACGATCCATGGGGTCGACCTGTTGCAGCACCCCCAACGGGCGCGCCAGTCGTATGGCATCGTGTTCCAGAAACCAGCCCTCGATAGTCACCTCTCCATCTTCGAGAACTGCGCCATTCACGCCGCCCTCTACGGCATGAGCAGGCAGCAGCTACAGCAACGGTTGCAGGAGGACCTGAGCTGGACCTCGGTCGCCGACCGCCTGCATCAGCCGGTCAAGACCCTTTCCGGCGGCATGGCCCGCCAAGTGGAACTGGTCAAGTCGCTGTTGCACCGTCCACGCTGCCTGTTGATGGATGAACCTACCACCGGTCTGGACCCAATCAGCCGGCGTGAGTTCCTGCAGGCGGTACGTCGACTGCAGCAACAGCACCAGATGACGGTGTTGATGACCAGTCATCTGTTTGAAGAAGCCGAAGCCGCCGACCGTATGGCTATTCTCCACCAGGGACAACTGCTGGCCCACGATACCCCCGACCGTCTGCGTGCCACCATTGGCCCGGAAATGGTGGCCGTACAATCGGAACACCCTGACCAGAGCGATCACATCTGGCAAGATCTGAAACGCCGTCCTGGCGTGGTACTGCAACGTCACAGCCCGACCGAATTATGGTGTGAACACGCCCAGTTGCCTGAAATGCTGTACGATCTGCTGCAACACCATCGCCAGTTCATCACCAGCCTGTCGTTCCGGCGTCCCACTCTGGAAGATGTCTTCGTTCACGTCACCCGATCGCATGAGGAGCAACAGCGATGAATCTGCCATCCGGCCCGGTGGCTGCCCTAGCCCAGCGCGAATGGGTACGATTCTTCCGCCAACCCCACCGCGTGGTTGGTTCGCTGGCCCAGCCACTGCTGATCTGGTTGCTGCTGGGCAGTGGTTTTGCCGCTTCATTTCGTGCTCCTGGTATGGAGCAAATATCTTACCTGGAATATTTCTACCCGGGTATTCTGCTGATGCTGGCACTGTTTGCCAGCATCTTCTCCACCATCACCATTATCGAAGACCGTCAGCAGGGGTTGTTGCAGGAAGTACTGGTGGCACCCATCCCGCGCAGCAGCCTGGTGCTCGGCAAGGTGATCGGGGCCATGGTGGTAGCCCTATTGCAAACCATCGTGTTGCTGCTGGCCGCCCCGCTGCTCGGACTGGTACCGTCCCTGCTCCAGCTGGTGATGGTGCTGGCTGGCCTGATCCTGACGGCACTCGGCTTTACCACGCTCGGTTTTCTCATCGCCTGGAACATGGAAAGCAGCGCCGGCTATCATGCCATCATGTCGGTGTTCCTGATGCCATTGTGGATGCTGTCCGGTGCCCTGTTCCCGATCGATCAGGCTCCCGGCTGGCTATGGTGGTTGATGATGGTCAATCCGGTCAGTCATGCCCTGACCCTGATCCGCTTGCCGTTTTATCATTCTGATCCGCTGCTGCTGTTTCAGAACGGGTCTTATCTGATCGCCTGGACTGTGACGCTGCTATGGGCTGGGGGGTGTTTTCTGCTGGCTCTGTGGCGCGTTAATCGTGTTGAAAAGAGTTGAAGATCGTATGAATATCCATCGACTTGACCACTTGGTACTGACCGTCATGGACATCGAAACAACCGTTCAGTTCTACGTCTCCGTACTTGGTATGAAAAAAGAAGTATTTGGTACAGGGAGAGTATCCATCAAGTATGGCAACCAGAAAATCAATCTGCACCAAGTAGGTAAAGAGTTCGAGCCCAAAGCAACTAACTCAACACCAGGTTCCGCAGACTTATGTTTTATCACTGAAACTCCTCTGAATGAAGCCATCCATCATGTTATTAGTCAAGGAATCACCATCCTAGAGGGGCCCGTAGTAAGAACTGGTGCTACAGGAGCAATCAACTCATTTTATTTCAGAGATCCAGATATGAATCTAATCGAAATATCAAATTATTTATAAATATTAACATATTATTTTGACAGTTATGTCAATGATTAACTTCATCCCTTGTATAAGCTTTTTATGATAAAGGTTATCCAAGAAATTGTAAATATTCGGATAAAAAGATTGTTAAAACACTTCAAGATTCTACCGAAAAAGTCGAATCTTTGTTTTAAGTGTTATAGAATAAGCTGACTGAGTACGTTTCATCTTTTTTGCCTTGAGTGGGGAACAGCATGAAGGTTCAAAAAATCGGTTTTTTGTCGTTGTTGACCATAACAGTGTTGTCTGTCGCACCGGCATACGCCAGTAATGGCTATTTTTCCCATGGTTTTGGTACAGCCAACAAGGGTATGGCCGGGGCTGGAGTGGCAGTTCCCACAGATACCATGGCGACGGCCATCAATCCAGCATTGATGGCGCACATGGGTAATCGCATGGATATGGGCGTGGCCCTATTTTCCCCTGTACGTGGGTTTACCGCCGATACACCCTCTTCTCTCCTGGCACCTTTTATTCCACCGGGAACCTATGAAAAAGACGATGACTTCTTTCTTATTCCTCATTTCGGGTGGAACAAGATGCTGGACAGCACCAGCAGCCTTGGTGTCAGCATCGGTGGCAACGGAGGCATGAATACTAAATATGATATACCCGTATTTGGTAACTTTGCACCGCCTGGTATGACGACGACTCCAACCGGCATTGATTTGTCGCAGATGTTTATAGGTATTACCTATGCCAACAGGATTACCCCGGAACATACCCTTGGAATAGCACCCATTCTCGCTGGGCAACGTTTCAAGGCTACAGGGCTGCAGCCTTTCATGGGAGTCTCCTCACATCCTGAATCAGTCACCAATAATAATTATAGTTACTCGTATGGTGGAGGACTGAAATTAGGCTGGTACTGGACCCCCAATGACCTATTGGCTGTTGGAGCATCGTACCAAAGTCGCCTGTACATGACTCCCTTCGAAAAATATAAGGGACTGTTTGCGGATGAAGGTGATTTTGATATCCCCCCTGTTATTCAAGTTGGCTTTGCCATCAAACCAACGCCAGCATGGACCGTTGCTTTTGATGTACAGAAATTGATGTTTGGTGATATCAAGTCTGTCGCCAACAGCAACGATGTGCCCATGGCTCCTGGTGCTCTTGGTCCAGAGAATGGATTGGGATTTGGCTGGAAAGATATGACCGTTTACAAGTTGGGCTTACAGTGGCAGGCCAGCGATGAATGGACACTTCGTACCGGTTACAGCGTAGCCAATCAGGTCATACCAAGTCGACAGGCCCTGTTTAATATTCTTGCTCCTGCAACGGTTACTCAACATATTACTTTTGGTGCCAGCTGGACCGTTGATACACACAACAGCGTTAACATGGCTTTCGGCCACGCTTTCGATAAACGAGTCTATGGTGTCAATCCTAATACCCCATTTCAAACTGGCTCGCTGGCTATGTACCAAAATGAATTTGAAATCAGTTGGAGTCATCGGTTTTAAGCGATGACTCAGGAGGAAAGATATCATCAATGACCACATTGGAACATATCACCCAACATGCCGCACGGTTGCCAGAAGCCTTGCAGATTGAGGTGTTACACTTCGCCATGTTTCTCGACCAAAAACAGTCTACAGCAATCAACCCCTCTATAGAAACTGCGGAAAGCGAGGAAGCTATAGCGCACCGCAGAGACGTGCTGGCAAAGGCGTTGGAAGCTGCCGTCCGTCTGAATCCGTTTCGTGACATCTCGGACCCTGTCGCGTGGCAGAGGGAGATTCGCCAAGATCGCCCATTACCAGGCAGGGATGATTGATTGGTGCTGGTCGACACCAACCTGATTGTTTACGCCGTACGACCCGCTTACGCTCCCCTACGAAGCTGGCTGATTCAACAACAGCCCGCCTACTACTCTGTGATCAGCCGGGTCGAGTCTCTCGGCTTTCATCGACTGATAGGTGCGGAACACCAAGCCATCCAAATCGTTCTAGACTGCCTGAAAATCATCTACCCAACAACGATCACGTTTGAAAAGGCTATCCAATTGCGCCAGCAGCGCAGACTATCGCTAGGTGATTCCCTGATTGCCGCTACCGCAATGGAACATCGTTTGGTATTGGCAACCGCAAACGTTGAAGATTTCAAATGGATCCACGGATTGACCATTCTGAGTCCACTGACTCTTTGGCAATCATCATGATGTTACTCCCCATCCTGATGCTGCTCCATGATGGTCATCAGGGCCGGTTTCAGCTGTATGAACAAAGGGGCCAGTATTGGATCAAAATGCTCGCCCGTCTCGTTGGCAATCAGTTCCAGGGCGCGATCAACCGGCCAGGGCTCCTTGTAGGGGCGCTTGCAGGTTAAAGCGTCGAAGACGTCGGCAATAGCGGTCATCCGGCCCTCGATGGGAATTTCAGCGCCGCACAGTCCCTGCGGATAGCCGCGACCATTCCATTTTTCATGATGGGTATAGGCAATGGTGGCGGCCTTCTGTAACAGCTCGGAACTCTGTTGCCCAATAATCTGATAGCCGATTTCCGGGTGAGTCTTGATGATCTCGAACTCTTCGTCAGTCAGTTTGCCCGGTTTAAGCAGAGTGTGATCGGGAATGCCGATTTTACCGATATCGTGCATCATGGCGGCATACATCAGTTGCTCGGCATCAGCCGGGCCATAACCCGACTCGATGGCCAGCAGTCGGACATAATGACTCATGCGGATGACATGCATGCCGGTCTCGTTGTCCCGATATTCGGCCGCCCGCCCGAGCTGGCGTATCATCTCCAAGCGGGTCTCTTCCAGTTCCCGGTTACGTCTTTGCAACTGCTCGGTGCGCTCATCCAGTTCCCGGTTACGCTTCTGTAGCTGTTCGGTGCGTTCGGCTACCTGATTTTCCAGCAGTCTCTTCTGGTTATTGAGCAGGATATGTGTTTTAACACGAGCCTGTACAATGGGAATGCTGAAGGGTTTGGTGATGTAATCGATGGCACCAGTCCTCAATCCCATCAGTTCATCGGTATCCTTGCTCATGGCTGTGACAAAGATGACCGGAATATGCTGCGTAGATGGATCGGCCTTCAGTCTGCGACAGATCTCATAGCCATCGATACCCGGCATCATGATGTCTAGCAGGATCAGATCGGGCTGGGGCGTGATGGAGACAGCCCGCAGGGCAATGTGGCCATTGGTGGCCAGCCGGACGGCATAATCGTCGGATAGGGCCCCCTTTAGAATACTGAGATTTTCTGGCGTATCGTCGACGATCAGGATGGTGGGTTTATCTGGTAGGGGCTGGCTCATGTTGTTTCTCCAGACAGGTCGATCGTTACCCCTTCTTCTGCTGCCCACTGACACAAGGCTGTCAGACTGGTGTCATAATCGTAGTCTCTGAGTGACTGCTGCACGCAGGCTAAATGGCGCCGCTGCGGCCCACTCCGGACCAGGGGCACAATCTGCATCATAACCTGGTCGACACCAGCATCAAAACGCAGCAACAACTGGGCGGCCTGCTGCAACAGCGGTCCCAGTTCCTGTATGGCACAATAGTCGTAATGATCGGTCGGAGTTAGGTCGCTGCCGTCTGGTGACAACTCAGCCGATTCGGCCACCGGGTCAGCCGGATCCGACGATGACTCAACCACTTTTTCAAAACGACTGGTCAAGGTGAACCGGCTACCCTGTCCAGGACTACTTTCGACGTGAAGGGTGCCACCCATTAACTCCACCAGCCGCTTGCTGAGCGCCAAGCTGAGCCCAACCCCATTATACGCACGATTGACAGAGGGATCACCCTGGAAAAATTCGCTGAACAGGTTACCGAGTTGCTGCTGCGTCATACCAATACCGGTATCGCTTACAACAAACTGGAATTGTGCCTCCTGTTCTGTTTCAGCCACTTTTTCAGCCTGCAGGGTGACCTGTCCGGATGAGGTAAATTTAACCGCGTTACTCATGAGATTGGTCAATACCTGTTCCAGACGGTGGGCATCACCGTACAAATGACAGGCAACGCTGTCCTTGGTATCCACCAACAGTTGAAGGCCTTTTTTCTGACTTTTAGCACTAAATTTTTTGATAAGGATCTTAAATATATCCTCTAGTATAAATTTGGCCTTTTCCAGCGTCAATTGATCCTCATCAAAGGATGAAAAATCAAGCACATTGTTCACGATGTGTAGCAAGTCGTTGGCATTCTTATGAACACATGACAGATAATCCTGTTGTTGAGGGGTTAGCTGCGTCTGCAAACAAAGGTAGGTGAGACCAACAATAGCATTAAGAGGCGTGCGAATTTCATGGTTAATATTGGATATGAAATCTCCCTTGGTACGACTGGCTTCTTCAGCCTTCCTGGCCATTTTCTCAGCCGTTTTGCGGGCACGTGTCAACTCGCGCACCGAGATTTTCTGTTCGGTTATATCGACCAGCACGCCAATGACATTGGACGTTGCGGCCTGTCCATGCTGAAACCGAGTCAGAATAACCTTGACGAAGTGGCCCGTACCAGCCCGGTCCTCGATCTCCAGCTCATTACTGACCAGTGTTTCGTCTTCCATAATCAATACATCACGAATCAGGCGATCAAGATGCTGAGTGGTCTCGGCGTTAAAGAGCTGCTGCAGGTTACCCAGCTCTACGCCTGTTTTGTCGATGGCCATGAAATTGAGAAAGGCTTGGTTACAAAACACCAGTGTTCCCGCAGCATCGATAAAAAAAATCGGTAAGGGTGTGGCGTTGATGAGTTGTCGCAGTAACTTGCGCTCCTCCAGCAAGGATTGATGGGCTTTCTGCCGATCGGTAATATCACGAATGACACCGACTGTTCCGATGTATTGTCGTGTTCGGGAGGAGGTCTCCAGACCAACCTCGCCATAAAGACCGGTACAATTGACCTCAACATTGACCATGGATGGAGCGTCCATATTTTTTATCTCAACAAATTCAGCAGGTTGACCGCTCTTGGTCCTCAGGCGAATCTCCAGTCCCATCGTCATGCGTGGCCCGGTACGTCTCTCATCGAACAATTTCTGTTCCGGGTTGGCCGTGCCAGCACCAATGGTACCGATCACATTGACCAAACTGGATGTTTTAACGTCTGCATCGTAGATCATTTCAGAAAAATGATGTCCAATCAGATCCGACTGGTGATAGCCCAGACGTTCGATGGACTTATTCAGGAAGGTGAACCGTCCTTCAGCATCAATTTTATAGACAATGTCGGGTATGGTCTGTACCAGGCTACGGAATCGATCCTCAGAGGCAGAAAGCTGTTCCATGCTATCGGCCAACTTCTCGTTGATTTCGTACAACCGGCGGTTTTTCTCTGCCAGTTCCCTGTGAATGCCGCGCAGCTCTAGTTGCGTTCTGACACGGAGCTGGACAATGGCCGGATTAATTGGCTTGGTTATATAATCGACCGCACCCAGTTGCAGTCCTTCCAGTTCATCGGACTGATTACCTCGTGAAGTCACAAAGATCACCGGGATGTCCTGAGTCTCCGGATCACTTTTTAACAAACGACACACTTGGTGACCATCCATGTCTGGCATGACAATATCCAGCAGAATCAGATCGGGCTTGGGGTCCATTCTGGCCATGCGCAACGCCAACGAACCATTAACAGCTGGCCGTACCCTATAGTCACTGATCAGTATTGTTTTTAATACGTCAATGTTCTCGGGAGAATCATCGACAATGAGTATGGATGGTTTATCAACGGCCTTATTCATCGGTTATACCTAAGTCGATATTCATGGAATGAGCAAATTGTGTCAGACAATCCATCGCTGCATCAAAGTCATAAGCAGCCAGCAGCTGCTCCATTTTGCCGATCCAGTCCAACCACGTCCGGGAGGTGGTCGAGATACGATGCAACGATTCCATAGTGTCATCGACCTCAGCATCAAAAATAGCCAGTTGCCTGGCCATCTGTCGCAGTAGTGCGCTGCGTTCGGCCGATTTGTCCTCCATCTCGGCTTGGGATTCATCCCTGTCCGGCACGGCTGGCATGGTAGTCGTGGGCAGGGCCCGATCAATGGCTTGGCAGACTTGCTGCAATTGCGCTGATACCCCTGCCAACAACCCCAGTAATCCGGCCTGATCAGCCCAACCCGTTTTGATGCCCTGTTCCAGCACGTAGGCTTCAGCCTGTAGTGCCTCGGCACCCACCGTAGCAGCAACACCCTTTAAGGTGTGCGCCAGGATGGCCGCCCTATTTTGGTCATTGTCGACCAATGCTGCCCGAATGGCCTGATCAGCCTGGCCCTGGTTGGTACGGAATTTGGTCAGCAGGGCCCGATAGCCGCTGACGTTACCAGCCATACGACGCAGCCCACCTTGCGTATCCAGGCCTGGGATCACCGGTACAGACTCCTGATCCGACTGGGCTGGAGCATGCGATGAGATCTGGAGTACTGGCATGAGCTGTGGTGTGGCGGGCGTGACCCACCTGGACAACGTGATAAACAGATCTGACGGGTTGACGGGCTTGGAGATATGATCCTGCATGCCAACAGCCAGACATTGATCGCGATCGCTCGCCATGGCATTGGCTGTCATGGCGATAATAGGCAGGTGGGCCCAACGACCATCCTGACGAATGGCCCGGGTGGCCTCCATGCCATCCATGACTGGCATATGCACATCCATCAGCACACCATCGTAGTCATTAATGATCATCAAATCAATGGCTTCCTGACCGTTATTGGCCATCGTGATCGTTATGCCGACTTGTTCCAGTAACTCTTGCGCCACCTGCTGATTGATCTCGTTGTCCTCGACCAGTAAAATCCGCGCTCCTGACAATGCGGCCATAGCCGTTTGTTGACTCTCCTGCGTTTTGATATCAGGTGTGTGACCTTTTCTGACTTGACCAAAAAGCTCCATGATCGATTCCATCAGGGAACTCTGATGGATGGGTTTGACCAGAAATCCATCCACTTGTGCCGCTTGTGATGCCTGTTTGACAATACTTTCATCACCATAATCGGCGACCATAAGGACCGATGGGACCTGGCTCAGGCCTAAATCCTGTTTGATGCGGCGGGTAGTATCGATACCATCCAGCTCTGGCATCCTGTAATCCATCATCACCAGATGAAAGGGATCGTGAGCCGTGTCGGCTTCCTGAACGGCAATCATGGCCTCTTGACCATTCTTGACTGAGCTGACCCTAAAGTCCAGCGAGGTCAGAAAATCTACCATCACTCTGCGGGCGCTGTCGTTGTCATCGACAACCAGTACCCTCCTATCACGCAGCTGACGATCGGGTAACAAGGGTTGTTCCACCGTGACATGGGCCACATCAAGCCAGACATCAAAAATAAATTCTGATCCGACTCCCGGCTCACTGTTAACCCGCACCGATCCGCCCATCATCTCAATCAGACGTTTGGAAATGGTCAGGCCCAGACCGGTACCACCATATTTGCGGCTCGTCGATGAGTCAGCCTGATTGAAGGCCTGAAACAGCAGGGCCCGTTGCGCGGATGTCATGCCGATACCACTATCACGCACGGTAAACTGGAGCTGTACCTGTTCGCTGCGACGTTCCAGTTGTTCTGTGATAATAACCACCTCACCCTGGTCGGTAAATTTAACGGCATTGTTGGCGAGGTTGGTCAGGATCTGTCCCAATCGCAATGGATCACCCACCAGGTACAGGGGTACATTCCTGGCTGTTTCGATCACCAGTTCCAGTTGTTTTTCATGCGCCTTCATGGAGATGAAGGTGGCTGTTTGACTCAGCACCTGCTCCAGGGAAAATTCGACCGATTCCATATCGAGACGACCGGCCTCAATTTTGGAGAAATCGAGGATGTCGTTGATAATCCGCAGCAGCGCCGTACCAGAATTATGGATCTTGAAGAGATAGTCTTTTTGTTTGTTGGTTAACTGGGTCTGCAAACACAAGTGGCTCAGACCGATAATGGCATTCATGGGAGTACGAATTTCATGGCTCATGTTGGCCAGAAAAACACTTTTGGCCTTAACGGCCGACTCTGCCACCACCTTAGCTTCCATCAGGCTGGCTTTTAACCTTTGCTGTTGCGTGATGTCCGACAGAATGGCCACGGTCCAGCCCTGTTCTATCGAGCTTTCAGCAATCCTCAGCCATTGATCATCATTCCTCTGCTCAATAAACGCCTCCCGTGGTGATCGATGCACGGACATGCGTTGAGCCAACCAGTCCTCTTCACGACCCGTAGCCTCTGGCAGCAGTCCTCGATCGATGGCCGTCCGCAAGATCTGTTCGTAAGAAACACCGGCGACAGCAAAGTCAGAAATCTCCTTATTGATCCGTTGAAAGGCATTGTTCCATAGGTAGAGCCGATCCTGGTCATCAAAAATGGCAAAACCATCTTCGACGGTCTCCAGTGCCGTTACCAGCAGCGATTCAGTCTGAGCCAGATTTTGGCTGACCTGGGCCAGGGAGATGCTTTTTTGTTCGACCAGATGCTCCAGCTCCTGCTGGGTAGTCCACAGTTCTCTGGTTCTTCTTTCAAAGGCCTCCGCCAGATCTTCCAGCTCGTCACCCGTGCCGACCGGACAGAGCTGCAGAGCGGTGTTGCGACCGTCACTATCGTGTATTTTGCGCCAGAGCAACAGAATGGGATCGGCGATGTTGCCACCGATACGGAAGGCCAGTAGAATGGCACTGATCAGGATCGCTAGGCCCAGTAACGCGGTGTCTAAAATAATGCTGTAGACCGGCCCAAGGATTGTGGCTCGATCAATGGTAATACCCAAATGAAGCTGGAGCTTCTGGGTCCAGTAATCCTGAACAGCTGGTTGAATTTTGAGGAAGATTGGATCCTGGCTGACATGGCCTGGTTGGGTGAATAACAGCGTATCGCGGTCAAACAGTTGATGCGTACTATCACTGGCGGAGAAAATACGCTGCAGCACTTTTGCCAGATCGAAATAAACCACCACAGCACCCTGAGTGGTGTCATAAAACTTGATGGGATAACTGACGACCAACTTGGTTTTATCTTCGTTCAGAAGCACAGCCGAGCGGTTCATACCCAAAGTCTCGCGCAAAAATTTGGCGTCGTTGTCACGTTGTGCATCGTCACGGCTGATAAAAATCTGTTTACCGTTATAATCGACCAGCATCAGGGCTGCTATTTCGCGATCCTCAGCAAAATTCTCCACCAGCTGAGGCAAATACTGGTTGCGTCCGGCACGATCGACCATGGCATTGATGACCAGGCTGTTGCCCGCCAACCGTTTGACATTCTGAACCAAATGATCCACATGTTCATTCAGCCGCACGAGCTTGGCGGCACCATGTTCCCGGTGGATGGAAATTACCTGATCCCTGGTCATCTGAGCCATGCGCAAGGTCATCAGACTCACCACCAACAGCAGGGTAATGCTGACGAAGACAGAAAACTGGATGACTAGCCTGTTTTTGAGTTTTTTTTGTGATCTCAGCATGGCATTTCTATGGATCCACACGGTCAACTAAGACGATGTGGCCGGTCTTCAGGAATTGAGCCAGGCGATATTCATCCAACCCCAAAGCATCATGACGCTCGGCGGTAAAAGGTTGGTGATAGGTTTTGACGATACCCTCATAAGCGTGCAACTGCTCCAATGCAGCGCGTATCACCTGCCGATCGAGACTGTTCCCTGCAACAATAGCCTGCGCCAACAAGTGGATCAGGTCGTAGGCGTGCACAAAGCCAGCACCAAAACGGATTAATTCATGGCTATCCGTCTGAAAATAGCTGCGGTATTCGCTCAGTAGCCGTTGTACCCGGTCGGTATCGGGAGGATACAGCAAAACGGTTTGTGGAAAAACGACTTTCTTGTCGGCTAACAGGTTGATCTCTTCTGCCGTCATGGCATCTCCAATCAGTCCCCAATGGGATAGGATTGGCATGTGCGGTACAGCACTCGATAACGCTTTGATAAAGGACAGACTACTCTTAGGTGAAGCAATTAACAAGACTGATTTGGCCTGAGTACTCACGATGTGCGTGATGGTATCCTGAAAATTTTTCTCTCCGGGTGGAAAACGCCATGAACCGGCTGGTTGTTGACCCAGTTGACTCAGGTAGGCCTGAATGCGCATGTTGTTCTGTCGTCCCCAGGCATTGTTCTCAAAAACAATGGCGATGGGATGGCCACGCTGTACCGCCGTTTCGGTTAAAAATGGGACCACGAGACGGTCATTCAGGCTAACACGAAAGACGAAATTGGGTTGTTGACCGTTTTCTGTCAGTTCGCTGGCGGCAGCCCATGGAATCAGGTACGGAACCTGATACTGGTGGATCAGATCCAACTCCTCCAGCACCACCGTACTGTCCTTACCGCCCACAATGGCAACCAGATTGGGTTGTTCAGCAAAGAAACGGATGTTGGCGCGACCACGTTCTGGCACGCCCTGATGATCCCTGGCCATCAAGCGCAATGGACGGCCCAGCAGGCCGCCTTGCTGATTGATGGTATGGATGGCCAGCTGAATACCCTGCTTGAAGGCCAAACCAACCCGTGCGCTTTGGGCAGAAAGATCGGCATCAAGACCAATCAGGATCTCTGGCGCCTGTGTCTGACTGGCCAGATATTGAACGATCACCTCTTGCGCCTGGGAAATAATGTCTGCTCCGATGGTCTGCTCAAACTTGCGCGGCAGGTAATCCAGTACCTGTTGAAACGTCTTCAACTCAGCCGGTGAGAGTGTGTCAATCGTCATGCCGGCTTGACGTGCAGTGTCCATGAACTGTTCTTCATAGCGTTTGGTCTCGTCGCGTTCCCATGCGGTCAAGGCCTGGGCTGTCGTCACAATAAGGTGCTGGTCCTTGCTGGACAGGCGGTCGAAACTGTTTTTGCTCATGGCAAAGACATAGCCAAGATAGGCGTGGTTGCTGATGGTCATGTGTGACTGGACTTCGTGAAATTTCATGCTGACAATGGCCACCAGAGGATTTTCCTGTCCATCCACCACACCATCGGCCAACGCCTTGCGGGTGGCATGAAAATCAATGGGAATGGTGGTAGCTCCCAGGGATTCAAACTGATCCTGGAGAATGGGGCTGTTCATCACCCGCATTTTGAGACCCTTGAAATCGGTCGGCACGAGCAAGGGACGATTGGCTGTCAATTGTTTGAAACCATTTTCCCAGAAGGCAAGACCCTTCAAACCAATGCCATCCAACCGTTCCAGCAGCGTGGTACCCAATTGCCCATCCAAGGCCTGGTAGAGCAGCTGCCGCGACGGGAAGAAAAAGGGCAGATCGAACACCTGCATCTCTGGTAGGTCGGTACTGAACTTGGCGGTAGGGATCAATACCAGGTCCAGCTCACCACGCCTGGCCATTTCCAGCATCTGACTATCGTTGCCCAGCTGCTGATTAGGGTAGACCGAGACGCGAATCGACTGGCGACTCCCTTCAGACACGCGTTGGGCAAACCGTTCTGCGGCAGCATGGAGGGCCGTTCCGGGTGGTATATTGACTCCCAAGCGCAGCTGTTGAACACGTGGCACAGCCAGTGTGCTGTCTGGTTGCGATGAAGGCAGGAAGTTATGACTTTGCAATCGATAAAAAAGGAGTGCAAGCACCGCAACCAACAGGACCGATAAAAACGCAATAATTCTATTTTCTTTCATGGTTCACGCTCAATAGCCATTGATCCCGTTGTCTACCGACCTGAAATATGGGTTATAACTGATACGTGTGTATAGGGTCAATCATAATAACAACAGGTAGGCCGATTACCATCGATCATATCTGGACATGGACCGGCCGGCGTAGTAGCATGGTACCCAGGTTTTATGCTGCTCTTGATGGCGTTTAGAGGGTTGTCATGTCAGAAATTACTGCGCGTATCAAACTGATCGATGGTCTACAGCTGCTGGGTGAATCAGGTTCCGGTCATACGGTGGTGATGGACGCTGCCGAGAGTGTTGGGGGGCGCAACATGGGAGTTCGCCCCATGGAGCTGCTGCTGATCGGCATGGGTGGGTGCACGTCCATCGACATACTGACCATACTGCGCAAGGGCAGGCATCGTGTCACCGACTGTGAAGTCCTTCTGAAAGGAGTGCGGGCCAGTGAGGATCCCAAGGTGCTGGTCGAAATTGATGTTCATTACATTCTGACCGGTAGCGAACTGCCTACCGCTGCTGTTGAACGGGCCATCAAGCTCTCGGAAGAGAAGTATTGCTCGGCGTCGATCATGCTGGGTCGAACGGCCCGCATTCATAACAGTTATGAAATACGTCAACTTTGACCAACGAGAGACCTGCGTCATGAAATTCATTGTTGCTGTGCTGGCACCCCTGTTAGGCCTGCTGTTAGCCGTCTCTGCCATGGCCTCGGAAGTGTTGCAGGCCGGGGTTCATTACGATCTGATCACACCGGCGACAACGGCCCGCATGGACCGTCCGGAAGTGGTCGAAGTCTTTAATTTCAAGTGCCCGCACTGCTACACCCTGCACCGCGAACTGAAAGAATGGGTCAAGAAAAACAAGGATCGGTTCAGTTTTCGCTCCCTGCCCATCTTCTGGGGCGAGCAGACCGATCTGCCGGCACGGGCTTTTTTTGTCGCCCAAGCGATGGGTAAAGAGGCTGAGATGCAGATGGCGCTGTTCAAGGCCCATTTTGACCAGAATGCCAACATCGAGTCGGAAAGCGATCTGATGTTTATCGCGGAAGAAATTGGACTGGATAATAAACAGTTTCAGGCCAAGCTGCGTGACTTCGGTATCTCAACCCAGGTGGCCCAGGCCCTACAGTTCAAGAAGGAACATGGCGTGACCGGCACACCGACCCTGATCGTCAATGGCCGTTACCGCCTGCAGGCACGCCACGCCGCCGGTAATTGGCCACGCCTGTTTGTGATTGCCGAGGCCCTGATGACCATGCCGTAATCTCGATGAAGATTGTCGTTGCCATCAAGCCTGTTCCGGACCCGACCATTCCGGTTCATCTCAGACTTGATGGCCGCGAAATCGACCTGGATGGTATCCCTACCGTCGTCAATCCATTCGATGAGGTTGCCCTGGAGGCTGCGTTACGTCTGCGGGAAAGCGGCTGGGGAGCGGGCACCGACATCCTGGCTGTTAGTATCGCGCCAGCGCTGGAGGGAGAAGCGATCCTGCGTACGGCGTTGGCCATGGGAGCCGATCGGGCTCTGTTGGTGACAACAGACGTATCCCAGACACTGGAACCGCTCTTGGTAGCCCGTGCTCTGCATGCTGTCTGTCAACAACAGCAGCCGGATCTGGTGATCATGGGGAAACAGGCCCCCGACAGCGATGACGGTCAAACCGGACCGATGCTGGCTGGTTTACTGGGCTGGAATCAAGCCACTGCCGTGGCCGCTGTGACCGTACCCTCATCGCCCGACGAGGCGTTAAGCGTTACCTGCTCCGTCGATGGCGGGCTGCTGACCATGGCCCTGCCCTGCCCTGCCGTGATGACTGTTGATCTGCACCTTAATCAGCCCCGCTACGCCAGCTTGCCCAACATCCTGCGTACCCGCCGCATGCCGATCGAACAGCTGGACATCAACAGCCTAGCTATCGACCTCAGCCCACACACCAGCTTAGCTGGTTATCGCCGGCCCAAACTGAGGAGCACCGCTCCCGGCCAACGACTTAACAGCGCCACCGAACTGGCCGAGATGCTCGTAGCACGCCGGATTCTGCCATGACAACACTGGTCCTCGCCGAACAGCGCCAAGGTATCCTGGCATCCACTGTGCCGCATATCGTCACCGCTGCCCGCCAACTCGGCGGGAGTGTGACCCTTCTGATTGGTGGCAGCCGTGGCCAGCAGGCCGCAAAAACAGCCGCCCGGCTGACCGGTGTCACCACCGTCCTGTTGCTACCCGACGACACAACGACGGACCCTCTGCCAGAACGGCTGGCGCAACAGATTGTCCAGTGGATGGCAGTCGACCATCTGGATACCGTTGAGCAGATCGTCGCAGCAGCAACCCCCTTTGGTCACGCCCTGTTGCCACGACTGACCGCCCTGCTCGACGGTTCACTGGTCACCAACGTCATGGCCATCAACGCTCCGGACAGCGTGACCAAACCGATCCACGCCGGTGCTGTTCTGGTGACACGACACTTGATGCGTTCGCCACGTCTGATGACTGTCACTGCCAGCAGTTTCACCGCTGCGGCTGAACAGGAACACCGCTCGGCTACCGTCATCACTCTGCCTACCCTAACTATGCCGACGCAGGCTACCGAAAGCTGGAGACTGCGGCCGACCTCGTTCCAGGCCAGCCACTCCAACGCCCAGGCCGATCTGCGCTCGGCCGCCATTGTCGTTGCCGGTGGACAGGGGGTAGCTTCCTGCGGCAGCTTTGCCATTATCGAAGAACTAGCGCGCCAGCTGGGTGGAGCCGTTGGGGCCACCCGCAGCGCCGTTGATGCCGGCGTTGCCGCCAGTGACTGGCAGATCGGTCAGACAGGCAAGATCATTGCCCCCAAACTCTACATCGCCGCCGGTATATCGGGATCGTTACAGCATCTGGCCGGCATCAAGGATGCCGGGACCATTGTCGCTATCAACCACGATCCACAGGCACCCATCCATGCTATCGCCGATTTTTCGCTGGTAGCCGACCTGTTTCAGGCCATCCCGGCCCTGATGACCACCCTGAAACAACTAGCCACGCGACCAGGGTAACGCCATCTTGGCGAACTGTTCCCACTGTGACGGCAACCGTCCCCGTACCTCCTCATACTGACGCGAACGCCAGCCGATGATAGCTCCGGCATAGGTGATCAATTCGCGGTCGTTACATCCCTGCAGCAGGCCATCCAGCAAGTAGGGCATGACCGCGACATCGTTCATGACCCCTAACGTTCCCTGCAGGCTACGCAAGGCCGAAACAAACCCCGCCATGCTGTCACGACCGTAGAAAGAGGAGAAGAATTCGGTGGCATAACGCAGTTTCTTACACTCAATACGCAGCAGATGTAGCTCTTCAGCACTTTTTTTGTCCAGTTGTTCACCCGTTTGCAATACCTGTAATAAGCGATCGTTCAACATTCGGGTGGCGTAAATTTTGATATTTTGCCGCAACCGGAGCGTACCTTTTTCATCCGTCACCCCCTGCCGCCATGGCCGTTCCGCCAGCCAGCCCGGCAAGGTTTCCTTGAACTGACGAAACCGGTCACTACCGATCATGTCCCGCACCTGCTGATAGGCCGTCTGGCGGTGCTGCCAAGCTAGTTCGCGCATGCCTGTTTCACCCTGGGCGAGCGGCATCCGCCCTGCCATAGCCTTGAGCCCCTCGTCGATGAAGACGTCGAGATCGCGGGCTGGTCCCAGCTCGCTGGCGGCCCAGCGCATTTCATCGCTGATGGTATCGGTCGCTTGGCGCGGGATGGCTTTACGAAAGATGATGACAGCCGAGCGCATGCGCCGCAGAATGACCCTCATCTGGTGCACCCCTTCGATATCCTCACCAGCCAGGGCAACAGGCTCCCACTTGAGCAGTTCAGTAAAATTCTGTTGTAAAATCGAGACAAAGACCGATTCCGTACTTTCAGGACTCTCTTCCGGTATCGCCTTGTTAGTTGATCGTTTGCCCATAGCTCTGCATTTACCTCATTTGGTTCTGTGTCAACGTTGCGCGGTCATGATACACCAAACGCAACATAATTTGAAGCGTCCCTGCAATTATACGAAATAATCCTGGCAGATCATGTGCGAATGGTTTATGATAGCTCGGTTAGACGTTGCCGATGCTGAGTCTTGTTCTCAATAAAAATATGGAACCACACAAAGACCGATCTGAAATCCTGGGAGAAAATGAATTATGGGCAATACGATCAATCTGGGCGAAGCTACCACCGAAGCAGAACCAAAGCCAACCAAAAAGGCTGAAGCGCCTCCAGCTCCTGTCACAACACCGACCGCTGCTCCAGCCAAGGGATCTGCCAGATCAGGAAAAGGCAAGGATGCCGCTACCAATATCGTTTTGGGAGCCGGTAGCAAGCATGCCAAAAGAGATAGTAGCGAACAGCCCAAATACAAAAAACTGTCCGAAGAAGAGTACCTCAAGATCATGGAGCCTCTTCATATCGAGCTGGTTAAAATGCAGAATTGGGTCAAGGATAACGGCATCAAGATTCTTGCCCTCTATGAAGGGCGCGATGCCTCGGGCAAGGGTGGTACCATCAAGCGCTTCATCGAACATCTCAATCCCCGTGGCTATCGCGTGGTAGCCCTGGACAAGCCGACCGACAAGGAACGGTCGCAATGGTACTTCCAGCGTTACGTCATCCATCTGCCAGCAGGAGGCGAAATTGTCTTCTTCGATCGCAGCTGGTATAACCGCTCGGGCGTTGAGCGGGTGATGGGGTTCTGCTCCGAGGACCAGGTGCGCGAGTATCTGCGCAGTGTGCCGCAATTTGAGCGCATGCTGGTCAATGCCGGCGTGATCCTGTTCAAGTTCTACTTCTCGGTGAGCAAGGAAGAGCAGCAGCGCCGCTTCTCCAGCCGTGCTGACGATCCCCTGAAACAGTGGAAGCTGAGCCCGGTTGATCGCGAGTCGCAGGATAAATGGGACGCCTATACCAAGGCTAAGGAAGATACCTTCTTCTACACCTCAACGACAGAAGCTCCCTGGACGATTATCAAGTCCAATGACAAGAAACGGGCCCGTATCAACTGTATTAAGTTTTTCCTGAGTCAGGTTGATTATCCCAACAAGAACAAAGGTTTGCTTGACTATGACAAGAAAATCATCCGGACTGTTCATGAAGAGATCGGTGTTGACTGATCCATGAGCCGATCCTCCCTGGAAACGATTCAGGCCATTATCCAAGCCAGCCATTATGTTGACCATCCCGACAGGTCTTTATCAGCAGGTCCCAGGCCACTGATTACCGTGTCGCGTTCCTGTGGTTCCGATGGCACCGAGGTGGCCCGCAGGGTAGCTGCGGCTCTGGGGGTGGCCTGTTATGATCGTGAGCTGTTGCAGAAGATTGTCAAGGAGCTCAAGGCCAATCGCCATCTCATGGAGCAAATCGATGAGAAGGTGACTGGTGTCATGGATGATGTGCTCCAATCCCTGTTCAGCAAAAAAAGTGTCCCTAAAGATCTGTTTTTTCGTTATATGACCAAGGTCATCCTCAGCATCTGCAAGACGGGCGGTGTCATCGTCGGTCGGGGAGCTCATCTGCTGATTCCGGAACAGCAACCGGTGTTGCGGGTACGCATTGAAGGTTCCCTTGATGTCTGCAGCAAGCGTCTGGCAGCACGGATGGCAATCAAGCCTGCCAAGGCCAGACAACTGATTGAAAAGACCAATGCTGAGCGCGACGCCTTTGTTGCACAGCTCTATCGCAAATTTCCGACCCAACGCACCCACTACGATCTATTGATCAATTCTGATCTGTTTACGTTGGAACAGGCGGTGCGCATCATCCTGGCAGCAGCGCATACCCTTGGTTTAAGTTCAGTTCCCGTCGTGGAGTAGTTGCTGCGCTCTTAATGACGAACGCGCCAGCGGGTGGATCGCCACCCGCTGGAATCCTGTCGATAGCGCCTGATCATGAAGCTGTTCAAACTCCTGTGGTGGCCAGTAGCGGACGACTGGATGATGGCGCAACGATGGGCGCAGGTATTGTCCAACTGTCAGCCGTGTGACACCGGCCTGATAAAGATCGTCCAATACGGCCACCACCTCCTGCCATTGCTCTCCCAGACCCACCATCAAGCCCGATTTAACGACGGTCCGACCCGAATGGAACTGCGCTGCCCGCTGCAACACCCGCAACGAGTGCTGATAGTCAGCGGCGGGACGAACGGTGCTGTAAAGACGGGGTACGGTTTCGATGTTATGATTGAATACATCCGGTGCCGCCTGAAGCACCGACTCCAGCGCTCCCGGCTTGTCACGAAAGTCGGGCACCAGCACCTCGATGGTGGCAGCGGGAACGGCCGTCCTGATTGCCTCGATGGAAGCGACAAACTGCCCGGCTCCACCATCAGGCAGATCATCACGATCGACCGAAGTCACGACAACATGGCGCAAGGCCAGCTGCTGTACTGTTTGGGCCAGTCGGTACGGCTCATCAGCATCGGGCGGCTGGGGTCGTCCGGTCTGAACGTTACAAAAGGCACAACGCCTGGTGCAGATAGGCCCCAGAATCATGAAAGCCGCTTCACCATCACGCCAGCACTGGTCACGGTTGGGACACAGCGCCTCCTCGCAAACGGTATGCAGCTGATGCTGGCGGAAACGACGCTGCAAGGCAAGAAATTGCGGTGAGGTGGCAGGTCGAACCTTCAACCAGGCTGGTTTACCGGTCATAGTGCGCTAGCCTTCCTCATCGATACCTATCTTGGCAAAAAATTTCCTGCGGATCTTACGGTCGAAGGTTTCCCACTTGATCGACGCCAGTTCGGAATCATCATGTCCGGAGAGAAAACCCAGCCTGATTTCAAAACCACCGGCCATGGCCTTGCCGCCGCCATAGTAGCCCCCATCTTCCGATCGTCCCAACACCTCTTTCAGGAAAACATCGGGGGATAACGTGTTTTTGGTGGTACGGAGCGAACCATGAATGGTTTCGTCGCCATCGGCATTAATGACGATACCATAGACCACCACCGTATGGACCGTCTCTTCGGTCAGCAGGAAATCAGCGGCTTGGGGAATGGCATCCCGTTCATCAGCGCGTAGATAACCAACACCGGAAAAACAGAAATTCTCACGGACAATGCGATTGGCAAGGGCCACCTGAATGACCTCCATCACCTTGTGGCTGCGCTGCTGGTGCAGGATTTCAACCAGCATATCCGGATAGACAAAGGGTTGCAGATAAGCCGCCGACGCAAAATCAAGCGCAGAGGCATGGATCATGGAACCGGTATCGGAAACAATGCCGTGCATCAATGCTGTCGCCAGCTTGCGGTGTTCCGGTTTGGCCATCTTCAGCGGTAGGGCCCCTTCTGCCAGATAATAGCTCAGAATGGCAGCACAGGAACCGATAGCCGGGCGTACATCCATGAAAACCGGATGCAGCCGCTCCTGATCAGCGTGGTGGTCAATCACCACCAGGAAGGGCACCTCAGCAGCTTCGATCAATTCGGTCAAAGCCGAGGTGGTGCCCTGGTTATCAACACAGACGGCCGACTGATAGCGCCCTCTTGGAATCGGTTTATCACGATCCCACCACAGCAGATCGATCCCGAGCAGGTGAATCAGGGCGATATTCTCCTGATGACTGATACGGCCTGCATAGAGAATATCGCTTTCGATACCAAAGGCTTCGGCAATGGTACGATAGGCAAAAGCACAAGAAATGGCATCCGGATCAGGAAAATCCTGTAGCACGATAGCCTGTCGTTCCCCGTCGCGCTTCTGCAGCAGATCGACCAACTCTTCCACCAGTTTATCGCGGATTTCACGTGCCATGGGAAACTCCTCCGGTTACGGGGTCAGGATTTTCAGGGCCATGCGGATCGCTGAGTCAAAGGTGTGGCTGCCTGACGCAAAGGTTCTGCTCACGGCAGCATCAGCTTCCTGGCGACGATAACCCAGGTTGACCAGGGCTGACAGCACATCATCGTGGAGCGATACAGCCGTGATGGCAGCGACCGCCGGTGTCGTGGTTCGGGGAGCACTCGAAACCGAAGGAAGGGCCATAACCCGTTCTTTCAGCTCCAGAGCCAAGCGCTGACCAATACGCCGACCGACACCCGGAATGCGCGCCAACGCTGTGACATCACCTTGGGCGATGGCCGCCGTCAACGCCTCAGAGGTATAACAGGACAGCGCTGACAGGGCCAGCTTGTTGCCGACACCGGTCACGCTGTTGAGCAGGTTGAACAGCTCGCGCTCTTCCGGCCGGTTAAAACCATAGAGATGAATAGCATCTTCACGCACTTGGGTAACGATGTGGAGCGTGACCGATGCACCCACCTCTGGCAAAGCGGCGTAAGTGGTCAGAGCAATAAAGACCCGGTAACCCACCCCAGACACATTCAATACCAGGAAATCTGGCTTCTTATCGATGAGAAGGCCACTCAACCAGGCAATCATGACAGGGCCTCCAGTTTTTGCATCGTAGCGGCGTGATGAATATGACAAACGGCTGCTGCCAAAGCATCAGCAGCATCAGCTGGAGGCAGCTCGGCCATGGAGAGCAACAGTCGCATCATAGCCTGGACCTGCTGTTTTTCGGCACGACCATAACCCACGACCGATTTCTTGATCAGCAGAGCGGAGTACTCGTGCACCACCAAACCACAGGAGCTCACTGCAACCATGGCTGCACCACGCGCCTGTCCCAGCTTCAGGGCACTGGCCGCATTGCGGGCCATGAAGACCTCCTCGACGGCAGCCACCCCAGGCCGGTGTTCGCCAACAACCTGCACCAACCGGTGAAAAATGGCGGACAACCGCAACGGCAGCGGCGTGTGGGCATCACTGGTCAGTGTACCGTAGCCGATCGCACGCAGACGGGAGCCGTCTGTTTCAACCACGCCCCAGCCCGTAACGGTCAAACCAGGATCGACCCCCAGCACGCGCAAGCGATTATCCTAGCTGGGCCATGATGTCAGGGGGCAGATCAAAATTGGCGTAAACCTTCTGGACATCGTCGTAATCTTCCAGCAGGTCCATCATCTTGAGCAGACTTTCGGCTTTTTTGAGATCGTTAATCGTCACGCTATCCTGAGGAATCATCGCTATCTCGACCGCAACAGGCTGATCAAAACCGGCATGAGCCAAAGCCTCACGCACCTCCTCCAGTCGTTCCGGAGTCGTCAGAACTTCCAGCGTGCCCTCATCGACCTGTATATCATCGGCTCCAGCCGACAGGGCCGCTTCCATCAGGGCGTCCTCATCGACACCCTGGAACAGGATCTGTCCTTTCTGCTCAAACAAATAGGCTACACAGCCGCTGGTACCCAGATTGCCTCCACAACGACTGAAAATATGGCGCACATCGGCCACGGTACGGTTGTTGTTGTCCGTCAGGGTATCGACGATCACCGCCACACCAGCCGGACCATAGCCCTCAAAACGCACCTCACTGTAATTGACCCCCTCCAGATTACCTGCGCCGCGTTTGATGGCCTTGTCGATGGTATCTTTGGGCATGCTCTGGGATCGGGCAGCCTGTACCGCTGTACGCAACCGTGGGTTAGCACTGATGTCCTCCCCGCCAATACGGGCCGCTACGGTGATCTCACGGATCAGCTTGGTAAAAATCTTGCCGCGCTTGACGTCCTGGGCATCCTTGCGATGCTTGATGTTGGCCCATTTGCTATGTCCTGCCATAATGTCACTCGGTTCCTGTTGCCATGCCATGAATGAACTGATCTGGATTTTTCCAGATTTTTACTGAAAAAAATGGAAATGTCTAGCTTTTTTCCATATAATCCAATAACATCATGTCCGTGATTTCATTTAATCTGGAGCCCGATGACACCATGCTGTTGATGATCGATAACTACGACTCGTTCACCTATAACCTGGTCCAGTATTTGGGTGAATTGGGTACCGAGGTGGTGGTAGTCCGTAACGATGCCATAACACTGGCTGATATCGAGCAGCTTAATCCGCATCACGTTGTCCTGTCACCCGGACCCTGTACACCGGACCAAGCCGGTATCACCCTGGATGTGCTGCGCCGTTTTGGCGGTGTCATGCCCATCCTCGGGGTATGCCTGGGGCACCAGGCTATCGGTCAGGCTTTTGGCGGTCAGGTGGTTCGTGCTCCCCAGGTAATGCACGGCAAGACCTCTGCCATTCACCACCGCGGTGAAGGCGTTTTTCGTGGCCTGCCCCAGCCTTTTGCTGCTACACGCTATCATTCGCTGGTGGTAGCCAGGGAGACTCTACCGTCCTGTCTATCCATCACAGCCTGGACAGAAGATGGACTGATCATGGGACTGCGCCACAACACCTTGCCCATTGAGGGGGTACAGTTTCATCCGGAGTCCATTCTGACCGAAAGTGGCCATGCGCTGTTGGCCAACTTCCTGAACCCTTGTTGAGCAACACCCTACCAAAAAGACGAGCACCATGACCCATGACACCCTGACAATTAACCACGTCCTGTCAAAATTGATCGGACGCAACAATCTTTCGCAGGAAGAAGCCCGATCCATCATGGAGCAGATCATGACCGGAGCCATGACACCGGCACAGATCGGAGCCTACCTGATGGCCCTGCGTATGAAGGGAGAAACCATCGAGGAAATCACCGGATCGGCCCAAGCGATGCGGGACCAGGCCACCCTGCTGTCGTTGTCGACGGCAACCCGGACCATTCTGGATACCTGCGGTACCGGTGGCGATGGGCTCAGTACCTTCAACATCTCCACCAGCGTCGCCTTCGTGGTCGCTTCCTGTGGTGTCACAGTGGCCAAACACGGCAACCATGGCGTTTCGTCCCATTGTGGTTCAGCCGATCTGCTCAATGCCATTGGCGTCAACATCGAAGCCAATCTCCAGACCATGCGCCACTGTCTGCAACAGGCCGGTATCGGCTTTCTCTACGCGCCGCACTACCACAGAGCCATGCGTCACGCCATTGGTCCACGACGCGAAATGGGCATCCGAACCCTGTTTAATTTACTGGGGCCGCTGACCAATCCGGCCGGGGCCAATCATCATCTGATCGGTGTGTTCGATGCCGCATGGGTCGAGCCGCTGGCGCAAGTACTGGGCCGTCTGGGATCGCACCGTGCCCTGGTAGTCCATGGCGAGGATGGCATGGATGAAATTACCACCGCCGCAGCCACCCGGGTAGCCGAGTTGCATGCCGATGGTCGGGTCACCTGCAGCACCCTGACACCGGAACAATTCGGCCTGACAAGAGTTGCCGCCGAACGGCTGGCAACCACCAGCGTCATTGACAACACCACCGCTTTTTACCGCGTCATGAACAATACCCCCGGTCCGGAACAGGATATTGTGCTGCTCAACGCTGGTGCGGCCCTCTATATCAGCGGCCGTAGCGACAGCATCGCCGCCGGTATCGAACTGGCACGCCAAGCCATCGCCAGTGGCCAGGCCCGTGAGAAGCTCAACGCCCTGCGTTACTACTCGACTCATCCAGTCGAACAGGGTGAGGCGATCGAACGGCCATGAGCTCTACCGGCACCATCCTTGACCGCATCATGGCCCGCAAGCGCGAAGAGGTGGCCGAACGGCGCCAACGCGTCTCAGAGACCCATCTTCTTGATCGCGTCAGGCAGCAGCGTCCACCACGATCGTTTCATGACGCCCTGGCGGACCGGGTCACCCAACAGCAGCCGGCCATCATCGCCGAGATCAAGCGCGCTTCTCCCTCCAAAGGGCGGATCCATCCGGGTGATGGTCCTTTTGATGCCGTTGCCATCGCCCGTGGCTACGCCGATCATGGGGCGACCTGCCTCTCCTGCCTCACCGATCGTGATTTTTTTCAGGGTGATGATGATTTTGTGGTGCAGATCGGTGATCAGGTGGCGTTGCCGCTGCTGCGCAAGGAGTTTATCTACGATCCTTATCAGGTGATCGAGACGCGCGCCCTAGGGGCCGATGCCATCCTGCTGATCCTGGCCGTACTGTCACGCCAGCAAGCCGCCGAGCTGGAAGCCGCTGCGCACGAACTGGGACTAGAGGTTCTGATCGAAGTCCATGATGAAGCGGAACTGGATGCAGCCCACGAGCTGTCGTCACCCCTGATTGGCATCAATAACCGCAACCTGCGCACCTTTGAGACCACCCTGACGACCTCTACACGTCTGGCCGGTCGTGCTGCAACCGATCGGCTGCTGGTGGCAGAAAGCGGCATCCATAGCGCCGATGACCTGCGTCAGTTGCGGGCGTCCGGGCTGCATGCCTTTCTGATCGGTGAGACCTTCATGCGCCACGACGATCCCGGTCAGGCGCTAGCGACGTTAATAGCTGCGGTCAACGGCAAAGCCGGCCAGCAACCATAACGCCTCTTTTTCGGGTGAATCGGGAAAAATCGCCAAGGCCTGCTGGGCCTGCTGGGTCAGTTGCTTAGCTCGTTCCATGGCATAATGCAGTGAGCCACGACTGCGGATCAACTCAATGGCCCGCGCTAGGCTGTCCGCTGTTTTCTGGTTCTGCTCAATGCTCTGGCGCCAGAAAGTCCGCTCTTGCTCGCTGCCTTGGCTGTAGGCATGGATCAGTGGCAGGGTAATTTTACCCTCCTGAAAATCGTCGCCAATGGTCTTACCAAGGGTCTCACGGGTGGTGGAGTAATCCAGCGCATCATCGACCACCTGATAGGCCGTACCCAGTAACAGGCCGTAACGGGCCAGCTGCTGCTGCTCCGCAGCCGATCTCTGGCTCAGAACGGCGCCCAACTGGGCCGCAGCGGAGAACAGCGAGGCCGTTTTGCTGGCTACCACCTGCATGTATTGCTGCTCGGTGGTGTCAAGATTGGCACTGACCACCAGTTGCAGCACCTCTCCTTCGGAAATGGTGGCACAGGTATCGGCAACAATCTGCAGCACATGCAGATCGCCATGGCCCACCAGCAGCTGGAAGGCGCGTGAAAACAGAAAGTCGCCCACCAGGATGGGAGCCTTATCACCCCACAGGGCGTTGGCGGTAGCTTGGCCACGACGGGTGGTGGAACGATCGATGACATCGTCGTGCAACAGCGTGGCAGTATGGATGAACTCAATCACAGCGGCCAGCAGGGCTTGTTGTTGCCCTTGGTAACCGCACATTTTGGCCGCTACCAGCAACAGGATCGGACGCAACCGCTTGCCACCGCTGTTGATCAGGTGAGTTCCCAGGGTTGGGATGAGTTCCACTTCGGCATTGAGATGCTGTTTGATCAGGCTGTTGGTCAGTTCAAGATCAGGGGCAATCAGCGCATGGAGTCGTTCAAGTACGGATGACGAGGATGAGGTCATGGTGAATCCGATGGCCGGAGGTTAAACAATGATACCGACCGTTACTCTAACACAGAACAGCGCCGCGCGACTAGGAGAAAAGCCGCCTGCCATCTTTCTAGCATCGGCCTCGCCACGACGATTAGCGTTGCTGCGCCAGATCGGTATCGAACCGATCGTCGTGCCCACAGCGATTGACGAAAGCCGGCTGCCCCAAGAAAGCATCATCGACTTTGTTCACCGCATGGCCCTGACCAAGGCGCATCGGCTGCTGGAAATGGCGCCGCTAGGTCTGCCAGAGGATCGGGTCATTGCCGCTGACACGGTGGTGGTGGTCCAGGATCAGCTGCTGGGCAAACCCGACGGACCACAACAGGCAGTGGCCATATTGCAACAGCTTTCCGGCCGATGGCATCAGGTCATGACGGCCGTGGCAGTCTGTCGTCGCGATCCGCTGCTGTGCTGGCAAAAACTGGTGATTTCCCACGTCCACATACGCCCGCTCCAGCCAAGCGAAATTGTCGCCTATGTCGCCTCGGGTGAACCGCTCGACAAGGCCGGTGCCTATGCCATTCAAGGGTTGGCAGCCTGTTTTGTCACCCGTCTACATGGTTCCTACAGCGGCGTAGTCGGATTACCATTGGCCGAAACATCTGAACTGCTGCTCAAGGCTGCGATGGCCTCCTGAGTCTGCTGTTCCTGCCGTTCAATCTGATACGATACTGCCTCCCAGTCGGCCATGGCCTGTTCCAGCAGCGTGGTCAGTTGCTGACGCCGGATCAGCTGGGTGGTCAGCTGTTCCTTGTTGGCCTCGCTGTAACGTTCCGGTTCTGCCAGCCACTGATCCAGTTGCTGCTGTTGCTGTTCTACGGTGTTGATCTGCTGTTCCAGCCGGTCACGCTGCTGTCGTAACGGTGCCGTAGCACGAGACAATTGTTCACGCAGTTCGGCACTCTGACGGCGCAGGTCACGGCGGCTACCACCCGCGCCTGTCACCGCCGCGGTGGTGCGGCTGTTACGCTGGTTGAGACTCTGCTGCAGATAATCATCCAACGTATGCGGCCAGACGGTGGCCTGACCATCAGCCACCAGCCAGTAAGTATCGCAAACACTCTCCAGCAGATCACGATCGTGGGAGATCAGGATCAGGGTGCCCTGATAGGCCTCCAGCGCTTCGGTCAGGGCGGCACGGGCCTCCATGTCGAGGTGGTTGGTCGGTTCATCCAGCAGCAACAGGTTGGCTCCGGATAGAAACAACCGCACCAGCGCCAGACGGGCCCGTTCCCCGCCCGACAACACCGACACCCGCTTGAACACCTCATCACCGGAAAAGAGAAAGCCCCCCAGCAACTGCCGCACTGCCGACTGCGCCATAGCCGGTTGCGCCGCTTCGGCCGATACCAGCACCGTATCCTGCGGATCCAGCGTCTCCATGGCATGCTGGGCAAACCAGGCCGGACGCACTCCGGCGGATCGCTTCACACTGCCACTGGCAGCCGGCAACAGTCCGGCACACAGCTTGAGCAAGGTGCTCTTGCCCGCCCCGTTGACGCCCAGCAGCCCGATCTTGTCACCACGCAACAGGTTGAGACTGACGTTAGCCAGCACGGTATGATCGCCATAGCAGCAACGCACCTGATGCAGGATGCACAACTCACGTGGACAGGAACCGGGCACCGGTAGTTGAATGCGCGGCGGCCGCTGCTGTGGGTCGATGACGTCGATCGCTTCCATGCGCTCGACCATCTTGATGCGGCTTTGCACCTGACGCGCCTTGGTGGCCTTGGCACGAAAACGGTCGATAAAGCGCTCCAGAGCCGCCATGCGGCGCTGCTGTTCTGCCGCTGCCTTGACCAGACCACGCAAGCGCTCCGCCTTGCGGGCCACATAGCGTTCAAAAGGGGCGGGATAGCGGGTCAGCTGGCCCGATTCCAGCTCCACCAAAGCGGTCACGGTACGATCGAGAAAAGAGCGGTTGTGCGAGATGATCATCAGCGCCCGTGGCCACTGGGCCAAGTGCTCCTCCAGCCAGGTAACCGATTCCAGATCGAGATGGTTGGTCGGTTCGTCCAGCAGCAGCAGATCGGGTTGGGCAAACAGTGCCTGGGCCAAGGCCAGACGCATGCGCCAACCACCGGAACAGGCGGTCACTGGCTGCTGTAACAGCGCTGGGGCAAAGCCCAGCCCCAGCAAAATAGCCCCGGCACGTGCTTCGGCGTCGTAAGTGCCGAGCGTCTCCAATCGACACTCGACCTCTCCCAACGTCGTAACGGCCGCCGCATCATCGCTATGGTCGGTCAGGTGGTGACGCAATTGCTGGCGTTGCTGACGCAGCCGCACCAGCTCTTCATGACCCTGCAGGGTTTCCTCGATCAGAGAGCGACTGGAGGCAATAATCTCCTGCCGCACCACGCCCAGACGCTGCTGGGGCGGGCGAGTGACATTGCCGCTATCGACTTCCAGATCGCCCAGAATCAACCGCAACAGGGTGGTCTTGCCCACGCCGTTGGCACCGATAAGACCGATGCGCTCCCCGGGCACCATCTCCCAGTCCACCTGCATCAGGATGGTTTGGGCACCGAATGACTTGCTGACCTGTTCGAAACGGATCATGGACCCCACAAGGCTATGCGAGCCTTGGCCTGAGCCAGCTGTTCGGTATCACCCTGCTGCTGCAGCAGATCGAGATAATGGCTCACCAATGGGTTGAGAAATGGGTAACTGTGGCGATCGGTAGCCTGATCGAGCAACTGGAAAGCCCGTTGCAGCAGGGGCAGACTCTGCTCCATCTGCTGGCGGAAATAGAGGTTCATGCCAAGTTTATAGCAAGCATAAAGGTTATCCGGCTCCCGATCGACCCAGCGACGTAGAATATCCATATTGCGCTCCAGCTTGGTGCGATTGTCACCACTGCTGTAGCCATGATGGATCAGCCGGACCTGGGCCGGCTGAGAATGATGCTGAGGCCAGTGCTGGTAAATGGCATCGCAGATCGATTCGTGCACTGGATTGTTGAAGCGGATGCGTGGATCGTTGCGAAACAGCCGCATCGCCTCGTGGCGTGTAACCCCGCCATCGGCCTGCAGGTTGTCGATAGCCACCAGAAACAGCGGATCTTTGGTCGAACGACAACAACGCCGCAGGGCCGCCACACCCTGACTGCTGACATCCAGTTCCTCGTCACAATCGACGCTGAGGATCCAGCGATATTGGGCCTGCTCAATGGCAAAGTTCTTCGGCTGTGAGAAATCGTGTTGCCAGGGCAAGTGAAACAGCCGGCACTGAAACGACGCCGCAATCTCGCAGGTACGGTCATCCGACCCGGTATCGACGAAGACGATCTCGTTGGCCACGCGCCGCAACGGCGGCAAGGTGCGTGGCAGAAACAGCTCCTCGTTGCGTCCGATCATGATGACCGACAGGCCATTACGCATCATCTAAGGCTGTTACCCCAGGCAATTCGCGTCCTTCCAGCATTTCCAGAAAGGCCCCGCCACCGGTCGAGATGTAGGAAACCCGATCGGCGACACCGGCCTGACGCACCGCCGCATCGGTATCCCCGCCACCGAGCACCGAGACAGCATCGATTTCGGCCACAGCACGAGCCAGCACCAAGGTACCCCGAGCAAATTCCGGGATTTCAAACATGCCCATAGGACCGTTCCAGACAATAGTACGCGCTCCGGTCAAGGCCCCGGCAAACTGCCCAGCCGTGGCCGGTCCAATATCGAGTCCCATCCAGCCCTCCGGAATCGACTCCGATGGTACCACCTTCACCTCAACACCCGCTTCTGCCTTTTGGGCTATGACAGCGTCGATCGGCAGAATCAGCGCCACGCCTTTGGCCGCTGCCTTATCCAGAGCGGAGCGGGCCACCGCGATCATGTCGTTTTCAACCAAGGAGTTGCCGACCGCGTGACCCATGCTGCGCAAAAAGGTGAAGGCCATACCACCACCGATGATGATTTTATCGACCTTATCCAGCAGTGATTCGATGATGCCAATCTTGCTGGAAACCTTGGCCCCACCCAGGATGGCCACCAACGGCCGCTGCGGCTGGGTCATGACACGGTTGAAATAATTGATCTCCTCGGCCATAAGCAGACCGGCAACCACCGGCTTGACCAGCTGGGCAATACCGTTGTTGGAGGCATGGGCGCGGTGGGCGGTGCCAAAGGCGTCGTTAACCACGACGTCGGCCAGTGCGGCAAACTGACGTGCCAGTTCAGGATCGTTCTTCTCTTCGCCAGCATGAAACCGGACATTCTCCAGCAACAGGATGTCCCCCGGCTGCATGGCCGCCACCATGGCCTGGACCTGCTCTCCGATGCAGTCGGGTGCCAGAGGAATGGGACGCTGCAGCAGCGCCGACAACCGCTCAGCGACCGGTTTCAGCGAGTATTTCGGGTTGGGCTGACCATCCGGACGTCCCAGATGGGAGGCCAGAATCACCTTGGCACCCTGCTCAATCGCCCGATGAATGGTCGGCAAGGCGGCCCGGATGCGGGTATCTTCACGCACCTGACCAGTTTTAGCGTCGATGGGAACGTTGAAGTCGACGCGCATGAAGACCCTTTTACCACGCAAATCGACATCCTGAAGGGTACGTTTATTCATGGGCAAGCTCCTGTGTAAGTGTGTGCAACCGTTCCAGCAGCCGCTCTACGCGTGGATCCACCACGGTAACGGCATCGGGCTGGTTGAGTATATTACGGCTGATTGCCTGACGCAACAACAGCTCGTCCCCTTGCTCCAGAGCGGTCAGATAGGCGTTGCGGCGACCGGTAGCCTGCTGCAGCAGCTTGTGCATGCGGGCCGACATGCGGATATCGGACACGCCCTTCTGCCGCAAGCCATGGTCAAACCCCTCAAAGGTGATTTCCCACAGCTGCTGCGCCCGCTGCTGGTGAAGAGGGTTGGACGCGACATGCTGCCTGAAGTGATGCAGAGCCACCGCTACCAGAAACACCAGCACCTCGAAGCGCAGCGAAAAATCATCGGGCAGATCGAGCACACCGTTGCTGGTCAGATCCAGGGTACGGTCGACCAGCCGGTCGTGCAGCAGCAGCATCTCCTGGTGGATCGGATCATCGCTGGTCTGATGCCAATCCTGCCAGCGACGCAGTAACCGGTTGATCCATATCATGGGAACTTTGCTCCGTGCGGTAAGCATGTCATAATGGGTGCAATTCCTGCCCCTCATCATAATCGGAGAGTTGTGCCGATGGCAACGTTTCAGAAATTTCTCCCCCTTGCGGCCATCCTGGTCCTGTTGACAGCCTGCACCCCCGTTGTCTACGAACGGGGTAACATCATTGATCCGGTCGCTGTTGGCCGCCTCCAGGTTGGCCAGACCCATCAGCGCCAAGTGATGGAACTGCTCGGTTCGCCGACTTTCGTCAACAGCTTCCGCCAGGAACGGTGGATCTATCTGCAAGAAAGCCACTACGAATCTTATCGCACCGTCAACCGGCTGGAGATCGTTTTTGACAAGCAGGGCATCGTGCGCGACATCCAGCGCAATTTTGGCGACCAGTTGTGGAATCCGGAACAATTATCCCAGGACACCGCCCTGTTCGATTTTCTCTCCTGGAAGCGGCTCAGCAACCCCGGTGGCACCGACGTGACACCCAAAGAGGGACAGGCCTCGTTCGGTTTTGATGTGCCAACGCCACTAGCCAAAACAACCACGGGCGATCTCTCCTCCCAGGAAGAGCGCTGGTGGCATCGGCTGGGACGTATTCTCTGGCGTCCCAAGCCAGTCATGCCGGAGCAGGAAGATCTGCCGCCGGAGCAGTCAGGTTGGTGGCGCACCATTTGGGATCGTGATCCGGCCAAAGACCAGCAACCATGACCACGGCGGCCCTGATCGGTGGCACCAGTCTGCTGGAATCGTCCCTGTTCCAGCAGGCCGAAAGGGTGGCCGTCTCTACGCCGTATGGTCCGGTCACGCTGCTGCACACCGAGCATTGCTATGTTCTCCAGCGTCATGGCCTAGACGGCTACACTCCACCCCATCGCATCCACCACAAGGCCCACCTGACGGCATTGCAGCAGCTGGGAGTCCACCGTATCCTGGCTATTGGTTCGGTCGGCAGCCTGCAGCGCGACATTAGCCCGGGCCGTTTTGTCATTCCGGACGACCTGCTAGCGCCACAGGTGACCGACTCCTTTTTTGATGATGCCCGTGGTCACCGTCTGCTGGCCTTTGACCCGGCTTGGCGTCAGCGCCTCATCGAGGTCTGGCATCGCTGTCAGCTACCACCGGCCCTGGAACGGGGAGTCTACTGGCAGACCACCGGTCCCCGTTTTGAGACAGCAGCCGAGATCCGTTTCCATCAGCCTTATGCCGATATTGTCGGCATGACCATTGCCTCCGAGTGCCTGCTGGCTGGTGAACTGGGCATCGCCTATGCTGCACTCTGTCTGGTCGATAATCTGGCCAACGGCATCGACGACCAGCCGCTCAGCTACGACTCATTCCGGGCACAGGTACGGGCCAATGGGGACTTGCTGCGGCAGGTGATCGGGAAGCTGTATGAAAATTATCTATGACCACGATGTTGATATGGTGAGCATTTTATCTATCCTAACAACACCGTTGCCATGGCCACCAACCCCTCTTCTCTACCAACAAATCCCAGCTGCTCGGTGGTGGTAGCCTTGACGACCCGATCCAGCAGCAGGTTGCTATCCATACCGCGATAAGCGGGGTCATGGTCGGGAAAATGATGACCGATATCGCCCAATGCCGCTGCTCCCAGCAGGCATCACAGATGGCGTGCAACAGGGCGTCAGCGTCCATTTCTCCCCAGGGTTTAGGCCTGTTTGAGGAGCTGTTATTCTTTCACGAAACAACAGATTTCGGGAGGGATGACATGGACCAACGGGAAACGAAGGGTTTAGGTGACGAGCAGAGGTTCTGGCTTGACCATTTACAGCGTTGTGAGACGTTTTCTGGCACGATTGAGGATTATGTATCCAGCCATGGGCTGGTTTTATCGGCTTTCTACTCCTGGAAGAAGAAGCTGACTGAGGATCGGTTGTTCAGTAGCAAGAGACAGCCCTACAATCGGTTCAGGAGGGTGGTTGTAGCACCGCAGGCGGTTACCTCTGTAACGTGTCGGATTGGTTTACCCAACGGAACGACCGTGGAATGGCCCTGTTATGGCGAACGTGATTTGGAGGTGGTGCTGCGTGTGGCATCGACCTTGCCATGATGCGTCCTGCCTTGGGGAGAAATTTCTGAAACGTTGCCATCGGCACAACTCTCCGATTATGATGAGGG
>JADGCH010000109.1 GCA_015229115.1 Magnetococcales bacterium | reverse complement strand
CAATAAGGAACAAATTCAAGATATTTTTTTGACATAAAGCCACATCCAGCGCATGCTCAGGCCAACGGGACAGGATATCGGCCAATACCTCAGCCAGAGCCGAAGCATCCCCCGCCCGATAGAGGTAGCGGGAATCCTCAATGATCTGCTCAATAATGCCGCTGCGACTGGAAACCAGGGGCACCCCGCAGGCCAATACTTCAACAGCAGCCATGCCAAAGGTCTCCTGTCTGGAAGGATTGATGACCAGATCGTAGCGACGCACCAAATCAGCAAACGCATTAACACGACCCAGAAACCGTATACGACAATTCTTCAGCTGTGCCAGATCGTGTCGGTCGGTGTCATGATCAGGGCAGTCTCCGGTAAAATCAATGCTCCAGTCCTGCTCGTGCCACCAAGCCCGTGTCTGTAGTTGTTGCAAGGCCGTTATCACATCACGCCACCCTTTCTGCGGCGCGCTGGAACCGATGACCAGCAGCCGTTGCACCGTACCAGCCACGGCTTGAGGAGGTAAAATTTCCTGCGGCAACACGCCATCGTGGAAAACATGCACCGCACGACCCGGATCCCAGCCGGCCAGCTGCTGCTGCAGGGTCGTGCCAATGCTGGCAATCCAGTCACACCGATGGCACTGATATTTGAAGTAATCGTTCCGTTGCATACCGGAACTGCGCAGAAAGACGGCCGATGGCACGTTCAGCTGTTGCGCCAGGGAGCGCGTCAGCAGCCCTTCAGCGTAGTCATTCCCTTGCACCATCAGGGCATCAATCCCCAACTGGTGCAGACGGGAGGCCACGCGACGGGCAAAAGCCCTGTTACCATAAACACGTGCCATCAACGAACGGGAACTGGGGAACGGTTCAACAATGACCGGGATGCCCTGTTCCATACAGGCCTCAACCAACCAGCCATGGCTGGAACAAACCACCACCGGATGCCACGGATCCCGGATGGCTGGTTGCGTCAGCAGCCGCCAGAGACAGGTCTGCGCCCCAGCCTTATGGGGTCTGTTTTGTATGAAAATAACGCTTTTGATCATTTACTGGATTCATAAATTTGACACTATCTTGTACAATTAAACGCCAGATAGGTCCCACCCGCCTGTGGTATGGTAATGGACCCCGCTGCCTCGTCATCCTTCTGCAACGGGCGCGGTTGCGGCCAAGAGGAACGATAATCGCCAGGCTGTTCCGGCAGGCCACCCTTGCTTTTCACCATGAAGCTGCTGCCGGTGCTCCCTCTCTTGCGCCTGGAACAGGAACGCTGGCCCAAAGAGCTGATGTCAACAAACTGCATCGGTACCGAGCTTAACGAGTCGGTGACGTTGGTGTTGGGAGTATTGATGTTGACCGTGCCCTGCAGCCCCAATGCCGATGAGGCTGTCACCGAGCTATGAATATCGCGCAACAACGTCTGTGAGTTGATCTCAATATTACCGCCCGCCCCTTCGTAAGCATTGGCCTCAATACGGCTGCGCCGCAGAATCAGATAGATTGGGTCAATGAAGATGTTGCCACCGCCACCGTCTCCTCCCCTAACCGAAGTAGTGATGGCCGAATCGGTCAGATCAATCTTGTCCCGCACCAGCACCCGGATATCACCACCGCCACCCTGTTCAGACTTGGAGGCTATTTCGCTATCGTGCATGTGCAACCTCTCAGTGGCTGTCACAGTGATGGAACCGGCCTGCCCAGCCTTATCGGCTGTTGATGTACTGTTGGAAGAAATGGTGCTTTTTCCGGTAAGTTCTACCTGCTGCGTGCGGATCGTGATATCCCCTCCCTTGCCAGAACTTGCTGTGTTGGCCGAAATCAAGCCCCCGTCCTGCAACTTCAGCATCCCACCACTGGTGATCTGAATGCTCCCTCCCGCTCCAGTCGAATCAGCCTCGGCATCGGCAGAAATGAAACTGTTGGCCCCAGACAGGGTGATGTCGCCCTTGGCAGATACCTTCAACGTGCCACCACTGCCTGACCCTTCGGTTGAAACAGATAGAAAGGTACCAAGAGTTTCAAGGGATAGGGATAGGTAGGCACCACTACTAATAGGATTAACCCTCTGGTCGCTGATGACCAAGCTGCCAACATCCAGCACAATATCGCCACCCTTGCCAGAACCTCCCGTAGCAGCCGCAATAATGCCCCCATCCTGCAACGTCAACTTGCCTCCACTGGTGATGTGAATGCTGCCTCCCGCTCCAGTCGAACCGGGGTGGGCGCTAGTACTCATGACACTGCCAGCCCCAGAAAGCATGACGTCACCCCTGGAAACTACCTTCAGCGTGCCCCCATCTCCCGACCCAAGAGTGTCAACGAATAATCCAGCAGGAGCAGTAGCGCCATGGGCGCTCATGACCAAGCTGCCAACGTCCAGCACAATATCGCCACCCTTGCCAGAACCTTCCGTAACAGCCGCAATAATGCCCCCATCCTGCAACGTCAACTTGCCTCCACTGGTGATGTGAATGCTGCCTCCCGCTCCAGTCGAACCGGGGTGGGCGCTAGTACTCATGACACTGCCAGCCCCAGAAAGCATGACGTCACCCCTGGAAACTACCTTCAGCGTGCCCCCATCTCCCGACCCAAGAGTGTCAACGAATAATCCAGCAGGAGCAGTAGCGCCATGGGCGCTCATGACCAAGCTGCCAACGTCCAGCACAATATCGCCACCCTTGCCGGGTCCCCATGTGCCAGCCTGAATACGGCCACCATCCTGCAACTTCAGCATCCCACCACCAGTGATCTGAATGCTCCCTCCCACTCCAGTAGAACCAGTCGCAGCGTCAGCATTCATGGTACTGCCCCCAAAAAGCGTGATGTCGCCCTTGACATCCAGCACCAGATCGCCTCCCTTGCCGGAACTCCATGCGATTGCCCGAATTCGGCCCCCGTCTTGTAACATCAGCTTGCCATCACTGGTGATCTGAATACTGCCTCCCGCTCCAGTAGAACCAGGGTTAGCGTCAACAGCCATGGCACTACCAGCCCCAGAAAGCGTGATGTCTCCCTTGATATCCAGCACCAGATCGCCTCCCTTGCCGGGACCTCTTGTGATAGCCTGAATACGGCCACCATCCTGCAACTTCAGCATCTCACCACCAGTGATCTGAATGCTCCCCCCCGCTCCAGTAGAACCAGTCGCAGCGTCAGCACTCATACCACTGCCAGCCCCAGAAAGCGTGATGTCTCCCCGGGAAGCTACCTTCAGCGTGCCACTATCACCCGCTCCAAGGGTTTCAACAGACAGGTAAGTGCCAACAGCCGGGTTGACGCGCTGCTCGCTGATCACCAGACTGCCGACATCCAATACCATGTCACCCCCCTTGCCAGAGCTCCCTGCCATGGCTTGGATACGTCCCCCATCACGCAGCGCTAGCGTGCCGGCACTGGTGATCTGAATGCTCCCCCCCGCTCCAGTCGAACCAGTCATGGCATCGGAAGAAATGCCACTCGTGGCCCCAGACAGGGTGATATCGCCCTTGGCAGCAATCTTCAGCGTGCCACCATCACCCGCTCCAAGGGTTTGAACAGACAGGTGAGTGCCAACAGCCGGGTTGACGCGCTGGTCGCTGATGACCAGACTGCCGACATCCAGCACAATATCGCCTCCCTTGCCGGGACCTCTTGTGATAGCCTGAATAGCACCCCCATCCTGCAACTTCAGCATCCCACCACCAGTGATCTGAATGCTCCCCCCCGCTCCAGTAGATCCAGAGTTAGCGTCAGCACTCATGGTACTGCCAAACCCAGAAAGCATGATGTCGCCCTTGACATCCAACACCAGATCGCCTCCCTTGCCGGGTCCCCATGTGGCAGCCTGAACACGGCCCCCATCCTGCAACTTCAGCATCCCACCACCAGTGATCCGAATGCTCCCTCCCGCTCCAGTAGAACCAGTCGCAGCGTCAGCACTCATGTAACTATCAGCCCCAGAAAGTGTGATATCGCCCTTGACATCCAGCACCATATCACCGCCCTTGCCAGCACCTTCTGTGAGAGCCTGAATACCGCCGCCATCCTGTAGCATCAGCTTGCCACCACTGGTGACTTCGATTCTGCCACCATCACCCGTAGAATCTGAGAAACTATTGCTCCGAAACACTGCTCCGGGACCAGACAAGGTGACATCTCCCATCGTCTTCACCTGAACCGTTCCAGCCTTGCCTGAACCGGCTGCTGCAGATGCCTGCAAGCCAGACCAGTCGGTCGATGGCTCGTTAACAGTGAGGCTACCGGCATCAACTGTGATGGTACCCCCTTTGCCCGCACCATTGCTGTTGGCCCGCACCTTACTGACGTTTTTCATCGTCACAGCCGTCGGAGTGGTGATGGCAACCGTGCCACCATCACCAGCCGCATTGTTGTTGCTGTTGATGGTACCGTCGTTGCTGGCCAAGCCGCCGCCGTCCAGGGTGATGTCATTACTGGCTTTGATGGCTACGACACCACCGGCCTGGGCCCCGTTGTTGATAGCACCAATGCCCGCTCCGGTGATCGATACTGCTTTGCCCTGTACCAGCACCGAGCCACTCTCCTTACCGGTAGCACCAGAGACTTCAACATCAAAGGTTCCCGATGGTCGGGACTGGGTGCGATTGAGAGCAATGTCCGCCATTTTGTCAAAGCCCGTGGCGGCAGCGCCTTCTTCCACCTGCACCGTACCAGCCGAATCAGCCCCAACGATGGCAATCTGGCCGCTTTTAGCGGTCAGAACGGCATTGTTGACCGTTACCGCACCACCCACCAACGACAGGTTCTTTTTGTCTGGTACGGTTAACTGGGCACCATTGACGGTGATGGTGCCGATTTGCTGGTTACCGAGAAAACCAAAGGCGACCGGATCGGCTGATACCAATGGCGTGGCCTGCTGGCTGGGGTTAGCCTGGAAGCGGCCACCGTCCTTGAATTGAACCTGATCACCACTGCTGGCATGGAACGAACCCGTGACATCCAGTTTGGCATTGGGCCCGAATAACATCCCCTTCGGGTTGACGAACCACAGATTGGCGTTGGGAATCTCGGACTTGATGGTGCCGTCGATGCTGGAAGGAGCCCCACCTGTGACACGAGAGATGACGTTGTTGACGTTGCTACCGGAAAAGGCAGCGGTCTCGCCCTGGGTCAGATCGAACTTGTTGAAACTATGGAACAGGTTGCGTCCCTGGGTGACACCCTGACTCTGCGGAATGGCAAAGGTGCTGCCAGTCTTGACGGCATCGCCTGCCGTGGTCGTACCACCCAGCGTGCCATCGAATTTGACGGCCCCGGCGGCACCAGATAACGCTGAGTGGCCGGTCACAGCAACCAGTATCGTCAGAATTGGCCATATTTTTTTAGTTCTCAATGTACTCGCTACCCTATGAAGAAAAGAAGATGGAAAAACTGCCAGAATTATGCTAGGGTTCCATGTCTACGAGTGGTTTGGGAGAGTGCCATATTATTACAGTCTATTCACCGAATCCTGAACTCTGGAACGAAACCTTTACCAAGAGGAAACCGCCATGAAATGCGTCATTTGTAAAACCGGTCATACCCATCCTAGTACAGCGACCATCACGTTACAGAGGGAACGGACCGTGATCGTAATTCGCAACGTACCTGCAGAGATCTGCGACGATTGCGGGGAATACTATCTGGATGATGCAACCGCCCGTAAGGTATATACCGCAGCCGATCAAGGTGTCAAACGCAACGTTGAGGTGGAAATTCAGAGTTACGCTGCCTGAATTTTTCCGCCGCCCAAAAATCTGTACGGTCGTAGCACTCGTTGCGACTGAACTGGCCATCGAATACTGCTCTAAAATAGACTGTGCCACTCGATGTTCAAGTCCTTTGGCTGTTGATGGATCAACGTATCCACTTCACCTGTAACAGACCCTGCGCAACCAACGTATCCAATTCGTGATGGTCAGCACTGACCAAATACAGCTGCCTGACCTCCGCGATAGAGATTGCTGTGGCGTCAGCCAGCTGCGTTAATAGCACTCATAAAAACAAGATGTTGTGTTGTCAAGATGGCTTCGACATACTCTGCCCCTGGTTCATCATTCAACAGAGCGATGAGAGCGCAAGCGTCTAGCAGATAACCCTTCACCGGAATTCTTCCAAAGCAATCTCCTCCCTTTTAGCGTCGATGAATTCATCAACGCTAGACAACAGGCCTTTCATGGCACCTCTGGCGCGACAGGTCGTGCTGGATACAGCCTGCTTGGATAGTCGCAGAATGACAAGAGGCTCTTCTTCGTCAAAAGAC
>JADGCH010000108.1 GCA_015229115.1 Magnetococcales bacterium | reverse complement strand
TGCTGCCACCGATGACACTATCAACGTCGGCGACCGCCAGCTTACCACTGGAAGCCATCGTCACCGCCACGTCGCCGTTGCCATCGCCGAGAACCCGCTCAACGGACTTGACCGTCACACTGCCGTCACCGATGAAAGCAACCGTATCCTCACCGGTGCGTCCAACCACGGACTCGACACCGGACAGTACCACCTTGCCCCTGGTACCACCCAGAGTGACGATATCGGTACCCTCGCTACCCAGCATCGATTCAATCTTGCTATCGATAGATACCTTGCCGGCCGTCATCAGTACGATGGTGTCGGTTTGTGCAGAACCCAGGATGTTGTTGATCTGATCAACAAACAACTCACTGGTACGACCGGATGCCAAGGTGATGGTTTCAGCCCCGGTCGTCCCCAGCGCCGTATCAATCGTAGAAGCAACAGTCACTTTTTTCGATTTCGGAACAATAATCTCAGACATGCGATAACTCCGTATCAAACAAGGAATTGGTAACCACTGTATTATTTAAGCAACTAAACAACATAACTATACAACACACACTTATGGCAAATTGGCGCACAAAGACGTGCACAGACTCGTACAGCCATTCATTATAGAACTCCTTTTCAAATAGCACAAGCGATAGATCGATTGTAAACAGCACAAAACAAGCTAATCCCCAGAAAATCTCCCGGAAAGCAGTTGACTAAGGTATTCCGCATAAACTACACAACAGATTTTCTGGAAAGTATACCCCAATTTACACTCCAAATAAAAGGAAAAAAGAAAAAAAATGGCTTGCTTATCCCCGGAACTCAGTGGCCCGTCAACCAGTGATGCCACATCTGCTGAAAAGCAGCCTCAAGCCCCCGCACCGAACGCTCCGTATCGAACAGAGGCTGCGTCAGGCGGTTATGCTGTAGCCGGCTGCGAAGATCGGCCAATTGTCCTGGCTGGCTGGCCAGCTCAATAGCCCGAGCCCGATAAGCCTCCAGATTGGGCACAATCAGTCCGGCATCACCCAACCCGATGGCATGAAGCAGGCTGGCGCTTACCCGCGAAGCAAAACTCTCCCCCGGGCAGGTCAGCAGAGGAATACCGGCCCACAACGAATCACTGGCCGTAGTGTGGGCGTTGTAATAGCAGGTATCCAGGCAGAGATCCGCCCAACGATGACGAGCCAAATGCTGCTCCTTGCCCATGCGTGGTGCAAACACCAGCCGCTCTGCTGCTACGCCCTGCCGCACCGCCTCACGCCGCAAATAATCGCGACACAGTGGATAGGCATCCAGCAACCACAACACCGCACCTGGCAACTGCCGTAACAGATCCATCCAAACGGCAAAGACGCTGGGATCGATCTTGTAATGGGTATTGAAGCAACAAAAGACAAAACTATCCTCAGGCAATCCGTGTGCCACTTTGTCAGGAGTGTTATCCGGCAGGGGCTGCTCATTGTCGTTAATCTGATAGCAATGAGGCAGATAAATCAGCTTCTCCGAATAGAAAGGTTGCTGCTCTGGCGGCGTGACAATACGGTCGGTCAGCACATACTGGACGAAATCAGCCCCCAAGGGTCCCGGATAGCCCAGATAGGTGGCCTGTACCGGTGCCGGACGATGAGCCAGCACTTCAAGCCGACAGTCACGGGTGTAGCCGTTGAGATCAACCAGGATATCGATTCTATCGCCGCGAATACGCTCTGCAGTCTGACGGAAATTCCAGCTGCGCACATCGATAAAATGGTCGCTATCCTTCTGGATGCGCTGACGATAGGAGCTGCCATCATCAGGACCAAAGGAATAGACAAAAACCTCGAAACGTGACCGGTCGTGGTACTTGAATAAACCGCAAACCAGTTGCCCGATCGGATGGTTGCGCAGATCGGAGGAAAAATAGCCAATCCTCAAGCGCTGATCCAAGGTACGATCCGGATAATGGTGGTAGAGCGGATCAATGCCTCTCTGGATGTGGCGACCATGGGCCTGAGCCAGCAGCCGGTGCTCCTCACCACTGATCCGGGTTGGCATCGACAGAAACGGGAACGGCGAAGCTGGAATGCCTTTACCCCCCTGCTCTACCCTGGCACGCGCTACCGCTGGCAACACCAGTTGCTGACGCAGCAGGGCCTCATCAAAATGGCTCCAGTCACACAGTTTCTGCTCAATATGGAAAATCTCGACAGCGATATTGATATCATCCGGCGTAATAGCCAAGGCTTGGCGATAGACAACCAGTGCTTCTTCAAAGCGGCCCGAACCGTTGAGCAGACCAGCACGATTGAAAAAGGCGCCATGGTGGGTGGCATCCTGCTCGCTAGCCTTGCCATAACAGACCAAAGCCTGATCGGTATCGTTCAGTTTCTGCCAGGCCAGACCAAGATTATACCAAGCTTGGGGGAAGTGATTCTGTGCCGCCAAGGCCTGCTGGTAACAGCCAATAGCCTCCTGGTAGCGTTCCAGATCCTGCAGCAGGATACCCAGGTTGTAATGGGCTTCCGGATAGACCGACTGCAGCGACAACGCTTTTTGGTAACAATTGTAAGCCTCTTCAACCTGCCCAAGAGGCTTGAGGGCATTGGCCAAATGGAGCCAAGCCTCAGCAAAGTCAGGTTTGATCTGCACCGCACGACGACCAAAAGCAGCCGCCTCGGTAAAACGATCCGTCTCACGCAGAATGGCGCTCAGCTTGCTAAGCACCTCGGGCCAGTCGGCCCGCAACGACAGGGCCCCACGATAAGCCTGCTCCGCCTGAGTCAGGTCGCGCTTGTCGAGCGAGGCATTGCCCAGATTGGCATAGGCATCGGCGTAACTGGAATTGACCTCTATGGCCCGCTTGTAGGCGTTGATGGCATCCGACAACTGACCCTGACGCCGGTGAATCATTCCCTTGATGGTCCATGCCTCGGCCATGCGCGGCATCATTTCCAGTGCTCGTTGGCATAACTGCTGGGCAGTCGTTGTGTCATGGCCGTTATAGGAATTGAGGGCCTGTGTCAACAGTTGGTAAGCCTGCTGGACCAAGGCCGGAGAAATCGCCGCCGCGGCTGTGCCACTCATCACCGGGCGCTGGATTGGCCGTACCAGCCGTGTGTCCGGCTGAACCACCTCCGCATCAACAGCGATGGCACCACGACGACGACGACGGTCAGGAAAAGCGCGCCACTCAGCCACGAACTGCTCCAGAGCCAAGCGCATGGCATCGACCGGCTGTTGCCACTGAAGGGGCTGCGACTGGCGAAACAGCCGCAGCGTCGGATACCACGGGTTGTCACTCCGATCCAGCATCCAGCGCCAATCCGGTGAAAACGGGGTCAGGATCCAGCCCGGCAAGCCAAGTGCCCCGGCCAGATGGGCCGTCACGGTATCGGAACTGATAATCAGATCCATATGTGTCATAACGGCGGCAGTGTCCGCCACATCTTTGACATCGGCCACAACATCCAACAGAGATTCCGGCAACGGCGCATAGCGGTCGAGGTCGTTGCGGCCGTCACCCTGCTGCAACACATAGAAGGTCACTCCCGCTACCCGCAACAGATCGAGCAACGGACCCAGACGCGGCGAGCGGATGGCATCGTTCTTGACCCGAATGTTGCCGCCCCATACCAGACCAACACGCACCTCATCGCCAGAACGCAACCGTCCCCCCCAGTAGGCCAACCGCTCGGCATCAACATCCAGATAAGGGACACGGTTGGGAATGGTGTCCAAGGTGGTACCAAACAAGTAGGGCAGCGTCATCAAGGGTGCATGACAATCAAACGGTGGCAAGGGCGTATTTTGCAACACCATCTGCGTCACGCCAGGAACCCGCTGCAGCAGGGTCAATACCGGCTCACGTACCTCAAGAATGACCTTACCACCATGGGCAGCTACCAGTGGCACGTAGCGGGCAAACTGGATAGCATCGCCCAACCCCTGCTCGACATAAAGCAGAATGCGACGACCTTTGAGCGGTGCACCATCCCAGGCCGGCTCGGCAAAAGGTCGCGGTGCCGGTTCACCACGACGCCAACGCCACTCATATTCCGACCAGCCCTGCTCGTAGTGACCCATTAATAGCAACGCCAAAGCCAGATCCCAATGGCCATCGGCGTAGTCAGGACGCAGAGCCACCGCCCGCTGAAAACTGGCCACCGCCTCTTCGATGCGGCAGAGCTCCTGCAACGCCCCACCCATATTGTAGTGGGCGTCCACCGAGTCCGGCTTGATCTCAATCGCCCGACGATAGCAGTCAATCGCCTCTTCCGGTTTGTTTTGATCACGCAACAGCAGGTTGCCCAGGTTATTGTAGGAATCGGCAAAGAGTGGCTGCACAGCAATGGCGCGCCGATAGGCCTCAATGGCTTCGGCAACACGTCCCGCCTTGCGGTGAATCATACCCGCCATGGTCCAGCTGTCAGGACGGTTACCATCCCGCTGCAGAGCTTGCTGGCAATGCGCCCAGGCACGGTCATACTCTTCACGCTGATAAGCCGCCAACGCCGCTTGTAACTGGTTCAGCACCTCAGCATCGTGCGGACTGGCAGTGGTCTCCGCTGCCGGTGGCACAACAATCTGGGGAATGACCAGCGGAACGGGCGCAATCGGTGAAACGGGCGCTATGACCTGTCGTGGTTTCTGTGCCTGTCCTGGCTTCTGTGATGGAGGAGCAGGACGGGACGAACGGTTTCTTTTCACACAAACCTCATGAGTGAAATCCCAGTCATACAAATGTAATTCAGACTATAGCCGAAACGATACTACAACACCAGTCATCACCGCACTACTGCCGCATAATTTCGGTAATCAATTGCTGCAATTCCTGTTTCACCTCACTGACCACGCCCCGCCAACACCCCATGCGCGCTTGACGAAACAGCTTCAGGGTCGGATACCACGGTGTATCACGGCGTCCCAGCATCCAGCGCCAGTCAGGTGCGAAAGGCAGCAGAATCCATGCTGGCAGGCCCAGTGCTCCGGCCAGATGGGCCGTTGCGGTATCAGAGCTGATGACGAGGTCGAGCTGCGCCATGATGGCCGCAGTATCGGCCATATCCTTGACCTCGGCGGCAATATCGATGACGTGATCTGGCAACGACAACGACTCCAGATCACGACGGCCATCGCCATGCTGAAGCAGGTAAAAGTCAACGCCAGTCACCGTGAACAGATCTAGCAACGGTCGCAACCGTGGCGAACGCCAGCGATCGTTCTTGACGTTCGGGTTGCCGCCCCACACCAAGCCAACCCGCACCACGGACTGACGTTGCCGCCGCAATCGCCTGCTCCAATGAGCCACTATCGGCGCATCAACGGCAAGATAAGGAATCCGGTCCGGAATGGTGGTCGACTCGGTGGCAAAAAGACCGGGTAGACTCAACAACGGTACATGACAGTCAAAATCAGGCCATGGTCCCCGCTGCGGTACCAGGTGGGCCACGCCGGGAAAACGCTGCAACAGTCTGGCCAGAGGGTCCCCTACTTCGAGCATGACCCGGCCACCACGATCCGCCACCCAGGGTACATAGCGAATAAACTGAAGCGTATCGCCCAACCCCTGTTCGGCGTGAACCAGAATGGTGCGTCCATCAAGGGCTGATCCGTCCCATTGCGGCATTCGAAACAGCCGTGGAGTCACTTCAGCCAGACGCCAGCGCCACTCATATTCCGGCCAACCACGCCGGTAATTCCCCATCAGCAGTAACGCCAGGGCCAGAGACCAATGGCCATCGACATGATCGGGCTGCAAAGCGATCACCCGGTCAAAACAGGCCACAGCCTCCTCAACCTGGCCCCCCTCACGCAGAGCCGCACCAAGGTTGTAGAGGGCATCCACGCTGTCCGGCCTAAGCTGCACCACCTGACGGTAGCAGGCAACCGCCTCATCGACCTGATTCTGTTCACGCAACAGCAAATTACCAAGATTATTGTACGTATCGGCAAAGAAAGGCTGGAGGGTAATGGCTTGTTGATAGGCCGCAATGGCCTCAGGGATGCGCCCGGCCTTGCGATGCAGCATGCCAAGCAGGGTCCAGCTTTCAACCCGGTTGGGATCAAGCTGCATCGCCCGCTGGCCATGTTGCCAAGCACGCTCATCCTCATCGCAGCGGTAGGCGGCCATGGCCGCCTGCAACTGCTGCAAGACTTCAGCATCACGCAGAGAAGGATTCACTCAACCCTCATCTCCGCACCACTGTCGCCACGCCTGTTGCAGCGCTGCCTCCCAGTCACGCACAAAGCGGTCGGTATCGAACAGCGGATGGGTCAGACGATTAGCCTGCAGCTTTTGGCGAATGTGTGCCAGCTCATCGGGATGGGTTGCCAGTTCCATGGCCCGCTCGCGATAGTGATCCAGCGAAGACACGATCAGGCCCTCATTCTCCAAACCGATGGCATGTAGCAGACTGACTCCGGC
>JADGCH010000107.1 GCA_015229115.1 Magnetococcales bacterium | reverse complement strand
CGCATTGTCGATACCACTGCTCAATCAAGGTCTGTTCTCGGGTAATACAGACCTGCAGCTGGGCCAACAGCTCGCGGCTATAGCGCTGACGACGCTGTTCTAACAGGATGGGCTGTTGCACGGCCATGGCGTGGTATAATTTTGCTTTGAACTCAGCGATTCCTTCCCCACTTTTGTTATCAACAAAAAACAATTGATCAGCTTTTTCCTGACCGGTTCGCGCCAGCCAGTAATCGAGAATGGCCTTGCGGTCCGTTTCTGGATGACTGAACCAATCGATGTGTGTGACGACAAAAAACAGATGGTCCATGGTCCCGCAGTGGTGGGACGCACGACGCACCCAGTCAAGCTGTTGTTGGTTCAGTAATGGTCCGTCTCCCATCAGGACCCATACCACCAGATCAGCATGAATCTGTTCGGTATCACCGATGGTAGCGATAGCATCGGTATGGTTGAATCCCGGTGTATCGACCAGGATGGTTTGTGACGGTATGTCCAGTGTCGGCGAATAGAATTCGATCCGTCGCATGGTTGCGGTAGTAGCACACTGTAACGCATTGATGGCTGCTGCGCCGTGGTAGTGCTGCACCGTTTCCTGATGGTCAATCGTTTTGGTATAGGGTTCAGCTGTTTCACTATGTCTGAGATGGACCGCGGCACGGGTGGTCTGTATCGGACGGCAGGGTAGCTCAGCACCGGTCAGGTTGTTAATCAGAGCACTTTTGCCGGCATTCCACTCCCCGATAAAGGCACACATCAGATCACCCTGCAGGCCACGGGTCTGGATGCCAAACTGACCGGCTACCTCCAGCAACTCTTGATAAATCGACATCAATGTCCGGTTGTTGACGGGTTAATTTTTTTGCCAGACTTGCGTCAGAAAGGTCCGTAACGCTTGCCAGGAATGTTGGTCAGCAGCAGCGTTATAGGCTAGTGGCAAACTGAATTGCTGAGCCATCGCATCAGCTTCCGGATTGGTAAAGGCGTGGGTCACCTGTGGGTAACCGATAAAGGTCAAATCACCGCCTGCCGCAGCCATCTCCTGTTTGAAAGCATCAACCTTGGCGGCCGGAATGAGCGGGTCATCGTTGCCATGCAGCACCAGAAGTTTGGCACGTAGCTGACCAGGATGTGTTGGCACGACCGGATCAAGCGCCCCGTGGAAGCTAGCAACAGCACGTAAATCCGGCAAACCTTGACGGGCCATATTCAGGACCATACCACCGCCAAAACAGTAGCCGATGGCGGCTATGTTGCTGGTATCCACCTGGGGTTGCTGTTTGAGAAAGTCCACGGCAGCCTGAAAGCGGTTGGTAGCTGTGGCAAAATCACGAAACAACGCTGAGGAAAAACGCTTGGCATCGTCAGGATGAGCGGCTTGTTGGCCGTTGCCATACATATCAACAGCCAGGGCTACATAGCCTTCCTGTGCCAGCATGTTGGCCCGTTTACGGGCGTATTCGTTGTGGCCCCACCACTCGTGGACCACCAACACCGCTGGGCGGGGACCGGTCTGGGTCTCATCGAAGGCCAGATAGCCGTTCAGAACAACATCCTGTGCTTTATAGCTAACCGGATAACCCGCTCCGCTCAATAAGAGCCAGCTATTGACAAGCAAGGCAATCAGACTATACTGCGCCAACCACTTTTTCATCTTCTGAAAAGCCTCCTATGAATTGGTTTCGTTCCATTGCACCCAAACAGATGCTGGCCGATGTAGCCCGCTGCCACATCCCCCGTGTCATTGATCTGCGTGGCGATTATAACACAGCTATTCCAGGCAGCATCCCAGTCCAGTTTGAACCCGATGTTTTTTACGAGAGCGAACGCTGGATCCAGGATATGCTCGGTGTTACCTTCCGGGAGAACCAATCGATCGTTCTGGTTTGTCAGATGGGACACCGCGCCATCGAGGCCCTTGACTATTTCCGGGAAAAGAACCCTAAAAGCCGCTTTACCGTGAAGGTACTGGAGCAGGGCTTCTTTGGTTACGTCAGGTACGTTGACATCATGACCGAACCTTTCAAGAGAAGAGACGTGTTCCGCCAGGAACTAACCGACCTGGCCACACCACCAGACCGGTTTAGCTATCTGGTCAGCAAACTGCTGGAGTAACCGCTCCGGTTACAGCCACTCGACCCGTCCAGTCTCCAGGTCATAAAGAGCACCTACCACCCGTACTTTCTTCCCTTGTATCAGATGGGCCATCTCCTGGCTGTTCTTCTGGATGTCACTGATGGCTTGACGGATATTCTCCTTGATGGCCTCCAGAATCAGGGCGCTTTCGGATAGATCCTTGCTTTTGCTCTTGACCCGAGTTGCTGCAGGGATGATGTTATCAACCAGCTTGGGGATGTTGCCTCCGACCCTGTCTCCCTTGACAACAGCCGTCACTGCACCGCAGCGGGTATGGCCCATCACCACCACCAGACGGGTGCCCAAATGCCCAGCCCCATACTCGATGGTGCCGATCTCATCCGTATCGGCCACATTGCCAGCAACCCGAATGACGAACAGATCACCGACGCCCCGATCGAAGATGTACTCCACTGGCACACGGGAGTCGGAGCAGGACAGGATGGTTGCAAAAGGATGCTGCCCGCCTTTGACTGTTTCAGCCAACCGCAGAGCGCACAGGTTGGGGTGTTCCATTTTGTTGGACACAAAGCGCTGATTGCCATTTTTAAGCCACTGCAGGGCTTCATCCGGTGAAACAGAACTCATGGCATCACTACTACCGAGCGTGACAGCCGGCAGGGAAAGCAGCAACGATCCGGCACCGATGCCGGATAGCAGATGACGACGGGAACAGGGGTTGTGAAAAAAGTCACACATGGCCATTCTACTCCAGTTGGTTAGTAGCGCTCAAATTCATGATCAGGAGACTGATCATGCTGTCTGGATGGGGGGGGCGGTAAGGCCTTCTTTTGGGTGGCTGCAGGCTGGTTAGCTGAACGCTGAGGTGCTGCCACTGGTTTGCCGCCAGATGGTCGGGCTGCTGTCGGTCTAGATGGTTGGACGGCAGCGCTGCTGCTCTGAACCGGAGTACTGCACTTGGTGAAGAAGCCAATCGACTGAGTCAGCAGGTCAGACTGTGCTGTCAACTCTTCCGCTGTGGCAGCCATCTCTTCGGATGCACCAGCATTCTGCTGGATGACCTTGTCCAGTTGCTGAATGGCTTGGTTGATCTGGTCGGCACCCTGAGACTGTTCACGACTGGAAGCTGTAATCTCACGCACCAGCTCGGCTGTCTTCTGGATGTCGGGTACCAGTTGATTGATGATGGCACCAGCTTGTTCAGCGATGCTGACACTGCTTTCAGAAAGCTGACTGATTTCTCCTGCTGAGGATTGGCTACGTTCAGCCAGTTTGCGTACCTCCGCTGCCACGACGGCAAAACCCTTGCCGTGCTCACCAGCTCGTGCTGCTTCAATAGCCGCATTGAGCGCCAGCAGGTTGGTTTGACGGGCAATTTCCTCAATGATGCCAATTTTATCGGCAATCTGTTTCATAGCTTCCACGGCACGATTGACCGCCAGCCCACCTTCGTTGGCATCCTTGGCCGCTTTTTCGGCAATGCGTTCGGTGGTGGTGGAATTTTCAGTGCTCTGCTGAATATTACCGGTCATCTGCTCCATGGCGGCGGAGGTCTGCTCAATGGAGGCTGCTTGTGCCGTGGCTCCCTGTGACAGCAGTTGGGCACTTTCGGACAACGAACGACTGCCCAAGGCTACCTGTCCTGACACAGCATCGACATCGGTCACGATTTCACACAACTTATTGCCCATTTCACGCATGGCATCGGCCAGTTCACCGATTTCATCCTTCTGGTAGACCTCCAGCTTGGCGTTGAGATTGCCACGGGCCAGGGCACGCGCAAACACCACCCCTTGTGCCAACGATTTAACAATCATCTGACTCAGGAACCAGGCCAGCAGAATACCGAACAGCGTCGACAACAGGCTGCTGGTCACAATCAGGGTCTCTGAGGAGGCCGCTTGCCGCTCCATTTTCTTGTGCTGATCAGCAATAGCTTTTTCTACTTCTTCGCCGACTTTCATGGCAGTCGCTACCATGTTTTTGGCGATGTCATCCTGCCGGCTAATAATGGCCGTATACTCTTTGTACAGCCTTTCATAAGCTGACAGGGCACTGAGGAAGGTATCGATGCGCTGGATATCGGTAACATCGGAAAAACTGGCTTTGAGGGTGGTCGATAACCGCACCAACTCTTCAATGCTACTCAGCACCATCTGATTCCATTTCTGGTCGTTGGAAATAATATATTCCTTTTCGCTCTTACGCATCTCAAGAAATTCGGTTTCAATTTCGGAGGCTTGCAGGATCTTTTCAAAACGATCCTGAATCATTTTGATCATGTTGTTGGACGCCACGGCGACTTCAGCTGGCTTAGCCGCTTTAGGCGGTTCAACGCTACGACAGGGGCCTTGCAACTCCAATCCAGTCGCCACAGAAACGCCGTCCTTCTTGGACCGTGCTCCCGTGCAGGCCTCCTTCAGTTCGGGTGAAACGGTTGGTTGTGCAGCGACGGCTACCGCCACAACAGCAGGCTTAGCCTTTTCCGGCTGCGTTAGCAACAGCTGCAGCTTTTCCTTTTGACCCTTGGTGATCTCCTCAACGGCTTGCAAAGCTACATGACCGTCGTGGCGAATTGCCTCCATTTTGGCTGCCAAGTTCTTTTCACTGTCACCAAGGTCCTGGAATAGTTTACCCCACTGCTCGGCGGCGTGGATAACATGGCCCATCTGTTCCTTATTGCTGGGATCCTTGAAGCGTTTGTCGCGGGCTTCGACTGCAAGAGCTTTAGTTTTTTCGATGTATTCCAGCGCCATCTTGAAGTCTTCCGGCTTTTTTGTGAGCCTGAAATCCCGCACCTTGACACGCCCGTTCAGCATGGACTCATCAATGAGGGCCATGACTTCAACATTACCGGAGCGGAACGCTAATTCGGTAATACCATTCCAGCCACTGACAGCAACGACAATACCAAGGGCCAGGACGGTACCAAAACCGATGCCCAGCTTGACAGTCATTTTCAAGTTTTTCATGGTGACGCTCCCTGATCGATCCGTGTAGCAACCTACTTCCAACGATTCGTTATGCTACTCTATGTAACAGTGACTTTTCAAGTTACTAAACGAAAATAGGAAATAGCTTCCTGTAGGTTGGTGGCGTGTCCAGAGACTCGTTCAGCTGTTTCGGCCAGTTGTTCCGATGCACCAGCATTTTGTTGGACCACTGTTTCCAGACTTTTGATGACTTGGCTAACTTGGGTAGCTCGTTCGCTTTGTTCGACCGATGCGGTAGCCACACGCTGAATTTGTGCCGCTGTCTGTTCGATGTCGGGTACCAGTTTTTGCAGCATCTGTCCGGCTTTTTCAGCGGTTTCGACACTGGAGACACTCAGGGTGTTAATCTGGCTGGCGGCTAATTGCGAGCGTTCGGCCAGTTTTCTGACTTCGGAGGCTACTACGGCAAATCCTTTGCCAGACTCTCCGGCACGGGCAGCCTCGATAGCAGCATTGAGGGCCAGCAGGTTGGTTTGACGGGCTATTTCTGCCATCACAGAGATGCGCTCGGTAATCTCTTTCATGGCGCTGACGGTGTTTTGTACCGCCGTGCCGCCATCCTTAGCATCCTGGGCCGATTTCAACGCCATCTGCTCGGTCTGGCGTGCATTGTCGGTGTTTTGTTGCACCTTGGCCGTCATTTCCTCCATGGTCGCAGCAATGGCGCGGATACTTTCAGCCTGTTGGGAGGCTCCCTGACTCATCTGCTGGGAAGCTTCCAGGAACGACTGGCTGCCAGATGCCACATGAGTAGCTGAGGACTGCACATCGACCAATATGGTTTGAATGGTATCCACCATGGTCGTCAAGGCTCGAAATACCCCGGTGCTTTGGCATTTCTGGTCAAAGCGCATGGTGAGGTTGCCTTGGGCAATCTGGTCCGTAATCGAGGAGATGAAGGCTGGTTCACCGCCCATTTGACAGACCAGATGACGGGCCAGAAAAAACATCAACAGGCTGGCCAATACCATACCACCCAGGACGCAAGCCAGAATAATCCTCACCATCTGGTACAGCTGTGCATTGACATCATCAATGTAGATGCCGCTACCAATGATCCAGCCCCAAGGCTTGAAGGCGATCACATAGGAAATTTTTGGCTCAGGTGAAGAACTGCCCGGCTTGGGCCAGAGATAGGCTACCTCTCCTTCTCCGTGGCTTTTGGCTACCTCGGTCATCTCTCGAAACAGCAGCTTGCCATTAGGATCTTTGAAGCCGGAGATATCCTTGCCATCCAATTCTGGCTTGAACGGATGCATGATCATGACTAGCCCATATTTAACATGCCACTAAATAACTCATTAACAATCAATATTTTACAT
>JADGCH010000106.1 GCA_015229115.1 Magnetococcales bacterium | reverse complement strand
GTTGAAGACTCTGATCGCGTCCGCTGTCGCGATGTAGATGTGTTGGATCTCTTCGAGGCTGAATTCGAAATCGTTGTTGCTCATTATCCTGCTCCTTGTTGGCCTGTGGTGTTGCGGTCCTTCTTGCCGCTTGTTGACCAACACAATGCCATACAGTAACAATATAGTGTAGTTATAAAAGATGGATAACGATCTTTTTTTTGTGCGGAAAAATAGGGCGGGAACAGCCTGGGTATGCCGAAGAATAGGCTGCTCCCTGAGCCACATCCTTGTGGCCTTTCGGTCACAAGACAGGTCATGTAGAGAAGGAGGAGAAAGACCCATGCTTGCTAGTATGGGTTGATGGGACTCATGCACAAGGCATGCCTCCCTGCGGTGTCAGTCAGTTGAGCATTTCGGACACGCTTTCCAGTTGATCGGTCGATGCAGATCGACATACGCCTTGGCAAGCTGATCGATGTACTCTTTCAGCGGCTTCTCTTCGGAGTAGCTGAGGTAGGACAGGTCGGCCTCCATGAGGATGCCAGCCATGATATAGGCCGCTGTGTTGAACGGCGTATTCGGCTCATCCTGGTAGTGACCCATGATGGCATCCAGCTCCATATCTGTGCGAACGATGGCATCCAGATCCATCTCTTTGCGTTGGTTGTGGTCCATGATCGTCTCCATTGGTTGTGGGGCGGTTGTCCGCCCCTGTCGTGATGGCCAGGCTTATGAGATGCGGTAGACCGTCCATGATCCTGGACTGCCTTGTTGGTTGGGTCCGACGTAGCGGTTACGTTCTTTCGAGATGTTGAGGCCATATTTCTTCTGAGCGATGGAGAGAAAGCCTCTAATGGTGTTTGGTGACCAGCCGGTTACTGCGGCAATGCTCTCCAGTGTGGCGCCTTCCGGTGTCGCCATCATGTCGATGATCTGAGCGCCTTTCGATCCTTTGCGCGGCTGCTTGATGGCTACCTCTTCCATGGGTAGGCTGGTCATTTCCGTTGTCCACTCCAGTTGCGGTTCTTCTTCTGATGCGTCGTGTGGCACTGTGTTGGCTGATTCGTGTTCCATCATGCTCTGATTTCTTACTGCGGCGAGTCTGTCTAGCGTCTCAATCAGCGCTGTGTCGGTTGAGTCGTTTGCCATTGTCTCCACGATTGGAACGCTAAATTCGAGTAGCTTTTTGCCAAATGCGGTGAGCGGTGCGCGTTCTTCATGTGCTGGCGCTGTTTCTTCTGGCACGTCGTGCGGCTCTGTGTTGGCTGGTTCTGTGTCAGCCTGTTTAGCCAGCGCTTTGAGCAGGTTGTCTCTAGCTGGTCCGGTCCATGAAGTCGAGTCTGTGACCGTCCTGCCGGTGCGTAACGCACCCGAGTCACCGATGTACCAGAAAAGGCCAGGTGCTTTGGATCGGGTCATGACCGTGTACTTGTCTGTCTTTTTGACGATCTTCTCGCCAGCGTCGGTCAGTGCATTGATGAGTTTCTGTTTGATCGTGGCCATGTCTGTTCTCCTGTTTGTGAGTGGGTTGCCCAGGCTTGGGGCTGTCAAGCGTCTTGGATCAACTCGAGCGCTTTCTCTGGGGTGAGGATCCATTTTGATTTATAAAAATCTTTTTCATCCACACAATAGATTGAGTCGCTGTTGTCAAAGATGGCCCACATCAGATTGTTGCCAACCTGTGTGTTGTTCTGTGTGAACAGGAAGCATTTTGTATGCTTCTTGTAAATCTTTGCGGTCACCGTCTCACCGGCGGCAATCAGCGCGTGGAAGACATGCTCTTTGGTCATTTCTTGGTTTTTCTTTGCCATCTTCGTTCTCCTTGCCTCGGTGTTTCGTTGGCGCCCTGTGCGCCTCAATGACTGCATAATCGCGTACTTTGATTGGGTTGTGTAGTTATAAATTGATGTTTTTTAACATTTTTAATATCAAAAAAACCGGGTAGTGGCCCGGCCTAGTTGTTTGGTTAAGATTTTGGTGGCCTGTTGACAGTGGATGCTCTGCGTTCCAGCTCCCTGCGGAGGAGCCGCAGTGTCTCCAATTTGTAATTGAGTACGGCGTCCTTGCCAGCCAGCTCTACACAGTCGAAGAACAACCGATCGAGCATGGCTTGCTTTCCCCTTGCCAAGCAAGCCGCTAGAGTTTTAGGGCCTAGTGTTTTCAATCCTTCCCACAACAGCACATGCTGCATATAGCAAGCGTTGAAATGTTGGCTGGTTGTCATGTTGATATCGTCGATCATCGCTGCCATGTATGTTCTCCATGTTTGTGAGTAGGCTGGCCGGTGCTGTCCCGGCCTTGAGTTGGTTGTTAGCAAAAGGCCCTTATTCCAATTGATTCGTCTTTGATGTATATCGCTGTTTCTCTGATGTATTGCACTGCCTCAGCCACTTCGACTGCGTCACCTTCGATACCAATGTAGCCAGCGAAACCAATGCGTGGTGGCATGCGAGCGCCTTGTCTGCCGTTGCATTCACCGGTGATAGGGTTGTTGGTGGTGTAGATGGCCAGTTTTTCGTTTTTCCAGGCATGCAGTTCGGTGCCGTAGGCTGTGCGGCTCTTCGAGTAGCTCATGCCAACCGTTAGCTCTTCCCATGTGGCGTTGTGAATGTCGGTGCTGTCGAAACCGTGTTGTGCTGTGTTCTTTTCCATCTCTGTGCTCCTTGCTGTGTGTCGGTGCGCATGGTTGCGCGATGAGCACACTTTCGCTCTAATCGATCCAATAGTGTAGGATAAAAAGATGGATAACCACTATTATTTACAAGCAAAAACAACCAGGTAACAAGATGGTGCGCTATGTTGATCACGCAATCGGAATGGGCGCGCCGTAATGGCTTTTCACGACAGTATGTCACCCAGCTGATCAACAATGGCATCGTGGCGTTGGTGGATGGTCTGGTCGATCCGGAACAGGCTGACTTGGCACTGGAGGCCATGCGCAGTCATGCCAAACAGCGCCGACGCAAGGGAATCCCCGATGAGTCCGGCAGTGAGGAATCAGGTAGTCCTCTACCCAGTATGCTCCTCAGAGCACGCATCAAGAGCGAGGTCAAGAAAGCCAGCCTGCTGGAGATACGAGAAAAGGTTGAGCTGGGAAGATATGTCGCTGTTGAGGAAGTGCAGCGAGCGGCTGTACAGAGCGGCCGGCTGATTCGCGATCGCATTCTGCGCATTCCGGATCGCGTGGCCGCCATGTTGGCGGCAGAGACCAGTCCACGGGTGGTACGAGAAATCCTGACCACGGAACTGCGCCAGGCATTGGAGGCCTTGGAACATGACGATGGTATCGACGACAGATGATGTCTATCGCTCGGCTTTCATGCGTGGCATGCGGCCGGAGCCTATGATCACGGTTTCCGAGTGGTCTGACCAGCATCGGGTGCTATCACCCGTTGCCTCGGGTGAGCCAGGACCATGGCGCACAGCGCGGACGCCCTATCTGAAGGAGATCATGGATTGCCTTTCTCCTGCTTCTGCTGTGGAAAGGGTGGTGCTGATGAAAGGGAGCCAGCTGGGTGGCACAGAGGCTGGTTTGAACTTCATTGGCTACGTCATCCATCATGCACCGGGCCCCATGATGATGGTGCAACCCACGGTTGAAATGGCCAAGTCCTACTCCAAGCAACGCATCACCCCTCTGATTGAGGACAGTCCGGTGCTGTCGGAGATGATCAAACCGAATCGGTCACGCGATAGTGGCAACACCATTTTTACCAAGGAGTTTGTCGGTGGCATTTTGCGAATGGTGGGCGCCAACTCGGCGGTGGGGCTGCGGTCCATGCCGGTGCGTTATCTGTTTATGGATGAGGTGGATGCCTATCCCGGCGACGTGGATGGTGAGGGTGACCCGGTGGCTCTGGCCATCCAGCGTACTGTGACCTTCGCCAACCGCAAGATCCTGATGGTGTCGACGCCGACCCTCAAGGGCTTCAGCCGCATTGAAACGGCCTACCAGGAGAGTGATCAACGCCGCTATTGGGTGCCGTGTCCAGCCTGCCATGGTGAGCAGATCCTGGAGTGGCAGCAATTGCGTTGGCCGGAGGGCCAACGTGACAAAGCGGTCTATGTGTGCCGGCATTGTGGTGTTGAGATCCAGGACCACCAGAAAGGCTGGATGCTGACGCACGGTCGCTGGCAGGCGCAAGTGACCCACCCAACCACCGCAGGCTTTCACCTGTCCAGTCTCTACAGTCCATTGGGTTGGGTCTCCTGGTCTGACATTGCCGAGGAGCATGGTCAGGTCTATCGCGATCCATCACGGCTCAAGGTCTGGGTCAACACCAAGTTGGCAGAAACCTGGGAGGAAGAGGCCGAGCAGGTCAATGGTACGGGGTTGATGGAACGACGCGAGTCCTTCGGCCTTTGGCTGCCGAGCGGTGTTGTCATCATCACCGCTGGCATCGACGTACAAGATGATCGATTGGAGGTGGAATTTGTGGGATGGGGACGCGATGAAGAGAGTTGGTCGGTGGATTACCGCATTATTCACGGCGATCCCTCCACGCCAGTACTCTGGCACGACCTGGATACATTACTGCGGCGCAGCTTTGCTCATGCTCGTCAGTGTAGCGATCTTTCTGTGCGTGCCGCTGCTGTGGATACTGGTGGCCATCATACACTCCGGTCATATGATTTCTGTCGGTTACGCCAGGATCGTCGCATCTGGGCGATAAAGGGACGTGGTGGTGCTGGGGTACCGATCTGGCCACGGCGACCATCGCGCAGCAACAAGGGTCGGGTGCCGTTGTTCATGGTCGGGGTGGACTCAGCCAAGGATGCCATCTATGCGCGTTTGCGCATCAAAGCCGCTGGTCCTGGCTATTGTCACTTTCCACTGGAGCGTGATGAGGAGTGGTTCAAGCAACTGACGGCAGAGCGCGTTACCACCCGCTATCACAAGGGTCGGCCGATGAGGGAGTGGATCAAACGTGACAGTGATCGCAACGAGGCGTTGGACTGCCGAGTGTACGCCATGGCAGCGCTGCATGGGTTGGTATCGATGGGACTGAACCTGAACCGTGAGGCTGATCGTTTGGCTGAGGTGCCGTTGAAAGAGGTCGGCAAGGAACCGTCGGTACAGCGTGTGGTAGATCGGCCGCAGCGCCGGGTCATTCGTTCGCCGTGGATGTAGAGGAGTAGGAGTGTTTCGGATGGCAACCCTTGATGAACTGACCCTGCGTCGTGACCGGTTACTGGAGCGGTTGGAATCCTTGCAGCGCCGTGTCACCCATGGTGACCGTACAGTCGAGTACGATCTGACCCAAGCCAGAAGTGTTCTGGATCTGTTGGAACGGGAGATGGCTCGTGTCGACAACCGGCGCATCGTGCGTCACCTGCGTGTGCAAAGCGATAAGGATCTATGACCATGAAATGGTTGAGCCGGTTGTTAGGTTGGGATGCTGTGCCACCACGCCGCATGGGTGGCTACGAGGCGGCAGCGGCTGGTCGCAGGCTGGGTAACTGGCAGCCAGGCGCTGACAGCATCAACACGCTGCTGTTTCGCGATGCCGATCGGATGCGTTCGCGAGCGCGGGATATGATCCGGCGCAATGCCTGGGCCTGCAATGCCATTGACTCGTTGGTTTCCAACCTGGTCGGTACTGGCATCAAGCCACAGTCTACTCATGTTGACACCGCTTTCAAGGAACGGGTGCATGCCTTGTGGCTGCAATGGACCCATGAGGCCGACGCTCATGGTCAATCTGGCTTCTACGGTATGCAGGCCTTGGCCACCCGAGCCATGGTGGAAGGCGGCGAAGTGCTGGCTCGTCTGCGTAATCGCCTGGAGAACGATGGCCTGACCGTACCGTTGCAGGTGCAACTGCTGGAGCCGGAACATCTGCCGCTGGCCTACAGCACTGACCTACCGAACGGTAACGTCATCCGTGCCGGTATTGAGTTTGATCGTATCGGTCGGCGTGTCGCCTACCACCTCTATCGTGAGCATCCTGGTGAACGCATTGGTTCGATGGCATCGGCGACTGAACTGATGCGGATACCGGCCTCTGAGGTGATCCACATGTTCCGACCCTTACGGCCTGGCCAGTTGCGTGGCGAGCCATGGCTGGCTCAGGCACTGGTTAAACTGCACGAGCTGGATCAGTACGATGATGCTGAGCTGGTGAGAAAAAAGACAGCAGCACTCATCGCTGGCTTCATTACCAAACCATCGCCCGAGTTTGCGGTGGCCGGTGAAGATGGCCTCAGCGCCGATGAGGAGGGCAGTGCACCCGTCACCTGGGCTCCTGGCACCATGCAGATGCTGCTACCGGGTGAGGACGTCAAGTTCTCCGATCCCACCGATGTTGGTGGCAACTATGGTGAGTTCATGCGCACCCAGCTACGCGCCATAGCCGTCGGCATTGGTTTGACTTACGAGCAGCTCACTGGCGACTTGACTGGTGTGAACTACTCCAGCATCCGTGCTGGCATGGTGGAATTCAGAAGAAGGATGGAGCAATGGCA
>JADGCH010000105.1 GCA_015229115.1 Magnetococcales bacterium | reverse complement strand
GCTGGGCTACAGCCGGATGGAGCTGGAAGGGGGTTCTATCCGCTCCATCAACCCGGATGGATCCTTGTTGCAGGGCCATGTCCTGAACAGCAGTGACTTGGTGTTGCTGCACCGCAATGGTAGCACGCTGTACGTCGATGCCACCTTTTCCTCCGTGGTGTTGCATGGACGGGTGAATGTTTTGATCATGTTGCGTGACGTCACAGAACGACATCAGGTTTTAGCCGCCAAGCTGGTCCATGAAGAGCGTGTGCGTCAGGTGATGGCGATCAATCGTTGCGCCATCAATCTCAGCGTGCAAGAGCTGTGCGATCGATTTCTGGCGATTGCCCAAACCATCACCAGCAGCCGGACCGGTTTCCTGTATCTGTCTAATGACCAACTGAATGCCCTTGTGCTGATTTCCTGGAGCAGTGAGGTGGGCCAGTTGGGCCATTTCCAGCAGGTCCCGCGCTCCTTGCTGGATCCGGCTGAAGCGTGGACGGATGTTGTCCAGCAGATGCAACCGGTGCTGTGCAATGACCCTGTGACAGTGGAGGGGCAGCTGCCGATGACCCGGTTTCTGGGTGTGCCAGTTCTGAGCCAAGGCAAGGTCAAACTGGTTCTGGTTGTTGCCAACAAGCTGGAACCTTATCATGAAGAAGACCGGCGTCAGCTTCAGAGTATGGGCGATGATGCCCTGAACCTGATCCTGCGTAAACAACTGGAGGAGACCCTGCGCCAGGGTAAGGAACAGGCTGAGTCGGCCCATCAGGTCAAGGCGGCTTTTCTCGCCTCGATGAGTCATGAAATCCGCACCCCCATGAATGGGGTACTGGGTATGGCCGATCTGATTCTGAGAACCTCCCTGACAGAACAGCAACGGCACTATGTCAATACTATCCACCGTTCCGGACGCACCTTGTTGCGTATCATCAATGACATCCTCGACCTGTCCAAAATTCAGGCTGGTCGCCTGGAGCTGGAGTTGTTCCGGTTTGATCTGGATGAGTTGATCCGGGATGTATACAACCTGTTTACCAGTCAGGCGCATGGCAAAGGGCTGGATCTCATCTGCACTATGGCCGATGGCGTGCCAGTTCATTTGCTGGGTGATCCCTATCGTCTCAATCAGGTGTTGTTCAACCTGATCGGTAATGCCATCAAGTTTACCAGGGAGGGGTCTGTTACGCTGATGGTGGATGTCATGGAAGAGCGTGAGGCTGACGTGCTTGTGCGTTTTCAGGTCATTGACACCGGTATTGGCATTGCCCCGGAATATCTGCCTAATCTGTTTCAGCCTTTTTCCCAGGCTGATTCTTCCATTGCACGCAAATTTGGCGGGTCCGGATTGGGATTGACCATTGCCCGCCAGTTGGTGCAGGTCATGGACGGGGAATTATGGTTGGACAGTCAATTGGATCAGGGCACGAAATTCAGTTTTGTGGTTCGTTTTGGCAAGCAACAGGCTGGTGATCGTGAGGTGATGTCCGAATGGGAAGCTAAAAAAACGACTTCTCTGCAACAAGATATCCAGTTTGATGGACATGTTCTGCTGGTGGAAGATAACCTAGTGAACCAGGAAGTTGCCGAGGCAACTTTAGGTCTGCTCGGCCTGAAGGTCACGGTGGCACACAATGGACAACAGGCTTTAACCATGGTGCAACAGGCCGACATCCCTTTCGATGCCATTTTCATGGACTGTGAAATGCCCATTCTGGATGGATTTGAAACAACGCGCCGACTGCGTGTATGGGAGCAACAGACCGGTTGGCCACGCATCCCCATCATTGCTCTGACCGCGCATGTCCTGAAAGAAAGCCGACGGTTGAGCCTTGAGGCTGGTATGGATGATTACCTACACAAGCCGTTCAGCCAGTCGGATCTGACCAGGGCGCTGCAACGCTGGTTACCTCCGGGCAACCAGTCTGTGAATAAGGACCACCATGATTCCCCAACAGGAGCTCCTCAACAGGACGACCTGTCGACCTGCACTGTTCTGGATCCGGTAGCTCTGAATCAGATTGTGGCCTTGGCTCAAAAAGGCAACCCTGACTTGTTGAGCAGGATGGTGGAACACTACTGTATCCAGACACCGCTATTATTGGCTGATTTGCAGCAAGCCCTGGAGCAGGGGAATTTCGAGGGAGTACGTGTCGCGGCACACACTTTGAAGTCCTCCAGCCTCACCATGGGAGCGACACGCATGGCTGAACTGGGGCGCACGATGGAGGCTAAATATTCAGATCCAACTATGGTCAGTGAATATAGGCAATCCTGTGGTCAGGAATTTGAAATGGCCAGACAGGCGTTGAACGATTTTCTCCAGGCACAACCGATTCAAGTAGACGGGTAGATTAGCAGAGATGGAAAAAACGAGCCTTGATCACACCGTCGTATTAGGTCTGATGCCTCCAATGACCGGTGTGGTGAGTATTTATGGTGCTGAAATCTCGATGGCCGCACAGATCGCTGCCATGGAGGTCAACGAAGCCGGTGGGGTGCTGGGCAGACCGTTGCATCTGGCCATCGAAGATGACGGCAGCTTGCCTCGCAGCGCGGTCATGGCCGCTGAAAAACTGATTGAACAGCACGGCTGTACAGCTCTTATCGGCAATCTGTTGTCCAATTCACGTATCGCAGTGGCCTATCGGGTGGCCGAACCGAGAAGAGTGCCACTGTTGAATTTCTCCTTTTACGAAGGGAGTATACTCAGCCGCTATTTCTTTCATTTTGCCGCCCTGCCCAATCAGCAGATTGGTCGGATGATTTCCCATATGCAACAACGGTACGGCAGCAGGATGTTTTTTGCTGGCAACAACTACGAATGGCCACGAGGATCAATTGATGCGGCCAAAGAAGCCCTGCTGCTGGTAGGGGGTGAGGTCGTTGGCGAAGAATATCTGCCCATTGGCGTTACTCAGGACAAGATCGACAGTCTGTTACAGCAGGTGGCCGAATCGGGAGCAGAGGTGTTGGTGCCCTATTTTGCCGGGGCTGACCAGATGTTGCTGCTGACCCGACTCGAGGTACTCGGTCTCAAGCAACGCATGGCTGTTGTCATGGGACATTTTGACGAGATTATGGCCAGTCATTTGTCTGCGGAAGTGCGGCAGGGCTGCTACTCAAGCAATACCTATTTCATGTCGGTCCCTACCGAGGAGAATCAACGTTTTCTCAGCCGGTTGGCCACCATGCCAGGGATCACCGGGATATGGCCCGGAGGCAACGGCATCCTGACCAATTTCGGCGAGGGAGCCTATCTATGTGTCAAAGCCTTTGCTCAAGCGGTCAACCAGGCAGGGTGCCTGGATTCCGAAGCTTTGGTGGACTCCCTGGGAACCCTGTCTGTCACAGGTCCCCAAGGGACCATCCAAATGGATCCGACTCTCCATCATGCCAGGGTCAATACCTTTCTGTCCCGCTGCAACCGTCAGGGCTGGTTCGAGATCGTCGCCAGTTTTGGCGCCATTGATCCGGTTATGCCTGAGCGCTACAGCCATTTACGCATCGATGCACGGGCTGCACGGGAGGAAGACATCCGGCTTCAGGCGCGCATGCTGGAACAGATGACGGAGGGCGTGTGCCTGGTACGTGCCCAGGATGGCATTATTATTTATGTTAATCGTGGATTTGAAAGAATGTTCGCCTATGACCGGGGAGAAATCATCGGTCAACCCATTGCCGTGACCCATGCTGGTATGGATCAGGATGCTGCTGTTGTCGTCCAGGACATTATCACCCATCTCTACCGCAAAGGGGTATGGGAAGGAGAAGTCCGCAATGTCAGGAAGGATGGCACGCCCTTTTGGGGAGCCATTTCCATCACCACGTTGACCCACGCCGAATTTGGTGAGGTCTGGATGGGAATCCATCAGGATATCTCGGTCCGTAAACAGGCCGAGGAAGAACTGCACCAGTATCGGAATAACCTGGAGGAGCTGGTACGACTCAGAACCGAAGAGTTGGAAAAGGCTCGTCATGCTGCCGAGGCAGGTGCGCGAGCCAAAGAAACCTTTCTGGTCAACATGAGTCATGAAATCCGTACCCCCATGAACGGGGTGCTAGGTATGGCTGATCTGATTCTGAAAACTTCTCTGACAGAACAACAGCGCCATTACGTGGAAACTATCAGACGTTCTGGACACACCCTGCTGAGGATCATCCATGACGTTCTCGACTTTGCCGCAATCAGGGGTGGTCAACTGGTGCTGGAAACCTTGCGCTTTGATCTGGAAATGGTCATCCGGGATATGCGTGCTCTGTTAGCGCAGCAGGCGATGCGCAAGGGTTTGGAGTTTCGCATTAAATGGATCGGTAGAAAGGAAATGCCCCTGTTGGGAGATCCTTATCGACTCAGCCAGATCCTTTTCAACTTGTTGGGTAATGCGATCAAGTTTACCGAACGTGGGTCGGTTGGTTTAACGGTAGACATCATGGAGGAAAGTGCTGCAGATGTTGCGCTGCGCTTCCGTGTTACGGATACCGGTATTGGTATTTCAGCCGACTACCAGCAGCAGATGTTTCAGGATTTTTCTCAGGAAGATTCTTCAAAGGCACGCCGTTTTGGTGGAACAGGACTGGGTCTGGCCATCACCCGACAGCTGATATCGATCATGGGTGGAGATCTGTGCATGGAAAGTGTTCCAGCCCGGGGAGCAACCTTCTGGTTCACCGTTCGTTTTAGCAAACAACAGCCTGCAGACCTCCAGAACGTCGGTGTATGGAACAGGACTCAGATGACTATTGCGCCGGAAACGATGCTTTTTAAGGGGCGGGTGCTACTGGTGGAAGACAATCCTGTCAATCAGGAAGTGGCTGTGGCGACGCTGGAGTCGTTTGGATGCCAGGTGACTGTCGCAGTGAATGGTCAACAGGCACTGACTGTTGTGCATAGAACATCGCCTGCTTTCGATGCCATTTTCATGGACTGCGAAATGCCCATTCTGGATGGCTTTGAAACGACCCGACGCTTGCGTCAATGGGAAATACAGGCAGGAAGATCACCCGTTCCTGTCATCGCCCTGACCGCCCATGTGCTGCAGGAAAGTCAGCAACGGTGCAAGGCAGCTGGCATGAACGATTACCTGCATAAACCATTCAGCCAGGAGGATATGGCGACCCTGTTATATCGGTGGTTACCCCCCGATACTGATAACAGGGTGGATGTTCCGTGCCATGACGTGAAAGAGGCGGAAACGTCTGCGGTTCTGGATCAGGTTGCCGTAGGACGCATTCTCGATCTGGCCCGGAAAGGGAGCACCAACCTGCTGCACAAAATGGTAGAGCACTATCTGGCACGGACCCCGGAATTGCTGGATGCTCTGAAACAGGCCGTGGAGCGGGGGGATTCTGAGGGAGTGCGTGTCGCGGCACACACGTTGAAATCCTCCAGTCTCACCATGGGTGTGATGGGTCTGGCTGAATTGGGACGGGCTATGGAGCTTGGTCACGCTGATCTCGTTCTGGTGCGCCAACAATGGCAACAGGGTGACGCCCTGTTGGCCGAAGCCAGGCAGGCGTTGATGGCGTTGTGTTCGCAGAGTCAATAGGAGGTGTCACGATGGATTTGGCTGATGAGCTGGAAAATCCCCTGGTGTTGATCGTGGATGATGAATTTCTGCAACGCTTGCCCATGCGGCAGGCACTGGAACAGGAAGGTTTTCGCGTGGTTGAAGCCGAGGACGGACAACAGGCATGGCAGATGTTGCAACAGCAAGGACTTGATATGGTCATCACCGATGTTGTGATGCCTCATATGGATGGCTTTGTGTTATGCGAAACCATCCGTCGGCAGGAAAGGTTGCGCCATTTGCCCATCATACTGGCCACCTCTCTGGAAGATCTGATTTCTATTGAGCATGCCTATCAGGTGGGAGCCACCGACTTTATCACCAAACCGATCAACTGGGGATTGCTGGGGTATCGGATGCGCTATGTTCTGCGCGCTGCACGTACGGCTCAGGCCTTGGCAGACAGGGAGATGGAGCTGTTACGTACCCGCTTGGAGATCATTCGCCGGTTGGGACAGGCGGCAGAATACCGGGACAACGAAACCGGCAAGCATATCCAGCGCATGAGTCACTATGCTGCTTTGATCGGACGGATATCCGGCCTGAATGGACACGATCAGGAACTGCTGCTACAAGCTTCACCCATGCACGACGTCGGGAAAATTGGCATACCCGACAGCATCCTTCTTAAACCGGGCAAGCTGACTGGTGAGGAATTTACCGTCATGAAGACCCATACCCTGCTTGGGGGACAGTTGCTGGATGCAGAACCCTCGCTGTTATTGCGCACGGCTCACATGATTGCCTTGACCCATCATGAACGATGGGACGGTAGGGGCTATCCCACAGGGCTGGCACAGGAGGAGATTCCTCTGATGGGGCGCATTTGCAGTCTGGTCGATGTTTTTGATGCATTGACCTCAAAACGCCCCTATAAGCAACCCTGGAGTGTGGAACGGGCTGTTGATGAAATCAGGCGGTGTTCCGGAACCGCGTTCGATCCCAATCTGGTACAGATTTTCTGTGCTAA
>JADGCH010000104.1 GCA_015229115.1 Magnetococcales bacterium | reverse complement strand
ACGACCGCCATTTTATCACATCACGGGCTCGTTGTCCCCATTCTGCGACAGGCTCCATGACTGAGCATTTTTGCCAGCTCACTCAAGTCATGTTTCCTTGGATAAGCCACACCAAGGCAACACAGCCATGCTTTCAACCCTTTCTCAACAGCTTGCTGAACATGAAATCCGAATATCTCATCCGGAAAATTGCTGGAATTGCCCATGGACGACAAGGCACAAAAATCTTTTTCCGCCATGAGAATCATCACCCTGGCAGTTTTAATGTCTTTCATAAAGCAGTTTACCCTCCCGCACCGCGTGAGTCGTGATGTGGTTGATAGCATCCTGCCAATAGGCCATTTCATCACGGCTGTAGAGCAGAATATCCTTTGATAGCGGAAAAGGGGTCAAAACATGACGAATTCGTCGTAACTCAGACCACCTGCCGTAATTTTCAAAATTCTCTTCTGTCACAATGAGCAGATCAATGTCAGATCCTTCGGTAGCTTCACCCCGCGCTACTGATCCAAATAGGTAAATTTTTTCCGGCTTCACCACATCGACGATGGCAAGAACCATATTCTCCAATACATCCTGGGTGACGATGGAATGCTGTTCAATCATCAATAGTTGGTCCTTTGCTGTATCATGTTTTATCCATTCCCAGCTGCTGCGCCAGATGATCCAGACTCTCCAAGGCAGCATCAAAGTCGTATTGCTCAATCTGGAACCGCATGACGGATAAAGACTGCTGGGCCACTCCGGCCAGCAACGGTTCAAGCTGATCCAGTTTTTCGGTGGCCCTGGTCAAACCGCCAGCCAGCATGCGTGCCAACGACTGCAGCAACGGCTGCACAGCAGCACGATCGATGGTGTCAGCAACCTGCAAGAGTGGCAGCGATTCAGCCTGGTCTGCTGCGGCTACTGCCGTGACAACCGGCCTATCATCCATGGCCCGCAGCAGCAGTGTCAAAGCCTTGGTCAGCTGTTGCAACAAGGGGGCATAAACCTCGGTTCGACCTTCCCTGACTGCCATCTCACCTGATTGGGCCGCAAAATAAAGAGGATGGGCACCCAACGTGCTTGCCACTCCCTTCAGGTTGTGCAACAACCGTTGCATTTCCCCCTCATCACCAGCAACAAAAGCTGCCTCCAGACGCGGTATGAGATCTTGATAATCCCTTGAAAAATCAATCAGCAACTTTCGATAGAGCTGCCGGTTACCCCCAACACGCTGCACCCCATCGACCATATCCACACCCGGGAGTGCTGCCGGCAGTTGCGCTATACGGCCATCGACAGCGGAAGAACGCTTCTGTGTTGGTTCCGACACATCAGCTTGCTGCTGACGGGCTGGCAACCAGCGCACCAACGCTGATAATAGCTGATCCGGATCGATCGGTTTAGTAATATGGTCATCCATGCCAGCGGCCAGACTCTTGTCCCGATCGCCGACCAAGGCATGAGCGGTCATGGCCAGAATAGGTAGAGTGGCATAAGCCGGATCCTGACGCAATCGTTGTACTGTTTCGAACCCATCCATGCGCGGCATCTGCAGATCAATGAGCAAGATATCAAATGAAGCCTGTTGCAAGGCCTCCAGCACTTCGATGCCATCGTTGACCACAGTGACTTTGAGACCATACATCTTCAGCAATTCAACCGCCACCTGCTGATTGATCGGGCTGTCATCAGCCACCAGCACCCTGGCACTGAGAATAGCCCGGTTCGCCGTTGCAGGGGCTGCGTTACCACTCGCAGCGAATTGGCTGGTCAGGCAGTAGCCATACTGGCCCGTCTGCCCGCCGACATCACCGAACCATGCGGTCACCGTGAAGGTACTGCCCACCCCGGGAGTGCTGTCAACCTCGATATCGCCTTCCATCATCCTGGCCAGTTGCCGGCTGATCGACAGTCCCAAACCGGTGCCACCATACTGGCGTGTGGTCGACACATCAGCCTGGGAAAAGACCTGAAACAATCTCCCCATCTGCTCGTCCGTCATACCAATACCGCTGTCGCACACTGCCATGCGCAACTGCACGGCACCATCACGTACACCTTGTCGATCCATATTGACTAGAATGGTACCCTGCTCGGTGAACTTAATGGCATTGCTGACCAGATTGATCAGGATTTGTCCTAAACGGACCGGATCGCCTATCAACGAGGCTGGTACACGCTCGGAACGAGATAACAGCAGCTTCAGTCCCTTCTCATCAACTCTGACACCCACCATAGCCACCAGATTGTCCAGTACACTGTCAAGACTGAATAGCACCTTCTCCATGGAGAACTTACCTGCCTCAATCTTGGAAAAATCGAGAATATCGTTGATGATACCAAGCAAAATCTGAGCAGAAAGTTGAATCTTGCCTAGATAATCCCGCTGCTTGATCGTCAGGTCGGTCTGCATGGCCAGATGGCTCAAACCGATGATGGCATTCATCGGTGTACGGATCTCACGACTCATGTTGGCCAGAAAGCGGCTCTTGGCGTGATTGGCCTCATCGGCCATTTCCCTGGCAGCGATGATCTCGGCCTCCACCTGTTTGCGCCTGGTCAGATCGACCATACAACCGACAAACAATAACTCCTGTTCGATTTGAGCAGCACCAACGGCCAGCCACAGCGGAAACACCGTTCCATCTTTGTGCCGACCCTGCACCTCACGTCCCGTACCGATGATACGTCTCTCACCGCTATCGAGGTGTCTCTGCACGTAACCATCGTGAGCCGATCGATAGGGTTCCGGCATCAGCATATGGACATTGCTGCCAACCACTTCCGAGGCCCGATAACCAAACATCTCCTCAGCTGCCGGATTGAAAGAACGAATACAACGGTCCTGACCTATGGTGATAATGGCATGGATAGCCGTCTGCAGAACCGCCGAGCTACGTGCCTCGCTCAAGGCAAGATCAGCGGTCATGGCCTGAGCCAGATGGAACGCACGGCGATTGGAACGGGCCAGCAGGTGGAGAAAACCAAACAGCAACAGACTGGACAGGGTGCCACCAACCAGAATCAACCCGCCCCTCATGTTGTGGTGCTGATCAGCAAACTGACTCGTTTCACGCCACTCCAGCGTCCAGCGATGATGAGCGATGTCCACTTCGCTCTTCCATTGGCGACCATTGGCTATAACCGTGTCGGTCATGCGGCGATGGGAATCATACATCAGACTATCGGGGTGCATGGTCGTCTCATCGAAGATCCGCAACGCCAGTGTGGCGAAGCCCTCACCGATGATCCCTGCCATCAGGTCGTTCATGCGAAATGGGGCGTAGACAAACCCGATGATGCTCTCCTGCCGATCCGACACACTCATCTGTGTCCTGTGAGCTCGATAGACCGGCGCATACATCAGACAACCGGCCTGTTTTTCCGCCTCTGACTCCTGCACCAGTGTCACCTTGCCGGACAGGACGGTTACATCGTGGTCGCGCGCATGCTCCATCGCTTGGCGCCGCACTCGCTCGGAAAACATATCGTAACCAAAAGCGCGCAGATTGAGCTTTTCGAATGGTTCGAGATAGATGATTGACGTATAGAGAGGCCGTTCGCCGATAGGACGGATGTGGTAATCGGGAAAACCCTGAGCCCGGATGGTGTCGATATGCTGCTGCAGCTGCTCCGGTTTGACAAAAACGGTCCAGCCAATGCCCTGAATGCCCGGAAACCGTTGGGCTGTTTCCAGAACTTTGGCAAAAACATGCCACTCCTGGCGTGATACGTCGTCGCTGGCATACATCAGCGCCACACCGCTGCGCAGGGCCTGTTCATATTTGTCCATCCGATGCTGGATGGCTGAGCGAATACGCTCTACTTCATTGAAAAAGGCCTCGTTGGCTAGGGTGTCATTCTTCTGCTGTACAACACGCGCGCCCCATACGGTGAGCGGCAGACAACACAGCAACACCAGCCACGAAAACCGTTCAGCAATCCGGCTGATCAAGGTATCGCTGCTATGAAACGGCTGATCCATGATACAACTCCTGGTACAGGACCTGATAACGGTCAACAATGACTGCCAATGAAAAGTGGTCGATGATGCGCTGACGGGCAGCGATGCCAAGCTGTTGTCGTTGCAGGGTATCCATGTCAATCAGCTGGATGCAGGCCCGTGTCATGGCAGCGGCATCGGCAGCCGGTACCACCAAGCCCTGCTCAGCCACCACCCAGGCTGAGTCACCCACATCGGTCACCACACAAGGAATACCACAGGCCATGGCCTCACCGATAACATTGGCGAACCCCTCACCGACCGAAGCGGAGATCACCACATCACAAGCAGCATACAGAGCCGGAATATCCTGCCGCCGCCCGAGCAGATGCAACCGACCCTGCAAGGAAGGATCCGCCAGCGCTGAAGCAAAAAACGGGTTATCGGCCGTGACCCCAGGACCCACCAGCAGCCAGTGGCAGTCGGGACGCTCAGCCTGCAACCGTGCCGCAGTGGTCAAACAAAGATCAAAGCCTTTCATGGGATCGAAACGGGCCACCATACCGATGACTGGAGATTCAGCGGGAATACCCAACTCGGTACGAATACGCTGTCGCGCTACCTCATCGGGTCGGTATTGCTGTACATCGAAACCATTGGCAATAAAACGCCAGGCTCGCGGCCGGTAACCCAGCTGCTGATGCAGGATCTGGCCGGCCATGGAGTTGACCAGAACCACATCGGGCCAGCGTGATAGGCGTGCCAACAGCCAGAGGGTCAGACGCAGCAGACGCGAATACTGGCTTAAATCCATGTAGGAGCAGCGCAGACTCCAGATCAGCCGCGGAATAGCGAACAGACGTGCTATCACAGCGCCGAGCAGATCAGCATGATAGAGCCAGGTTTGCAGAATATCGGGCCGGATTTGACGCAATAGTCGCCACAACCGCCACAGCCCGCGTGGGTCAGGTCGTCCCCGTGGCATAGCGAGAAAATGGAGCGGCAGGCCAAGATTGCCAAAAGCCTCTGCCATCGGTCCTCCAGCCGTCATGACGATGACGCTGTGATCGAAACAGCTGCGGTCGCTCTGCGACAACAGCTTGTGCAGCATGCGCTCGGCACCACCGGTTTCCATGCCGGTGATGAGATGGACGATACGGATACGACGGTTCACCTAACGATGCAATCCCATAGCGAACGACATCGGCACATTAGGACTGGCAGGATTGGTGCGTACACGCAGGGTGGCTGGTTCGACAATCAGGTCCATATCTTCCAGCGGAATAGCGCCCAGCAGGACCTGATCGCCCAACACCAGCGCGCCGGTCACACATTGGCGTCCCAACATGGCAATCCTGACCGGAGACATGTAGGGAATCAGATGTAGCCGACCATCGGCGGTCTTGATCTCGCGCTGGCCACGCTGTGTTAGTTGCAACTGGATGGCCACATGGGCCGGAATGCACAGATGCAGCGCACCGGTATCGACCAAGGCATTAAAGTCCATCTCTTCCAAGTCAGACCTGGCATCATTGGCTAACCGCAACGGTGCGTAAACGATACCCATGGAAACTCTCCGATGATCAGATGACAAGCCGTTGCAACAACTGTTCGGTCTCCTGCGCCAGCCGTTGCGGTGAGAACCGGTTGACAATGGCGGCACGTGCCTGCTGGTGATACTGATCCCGCTGCTGTCTCAGCCGTTGTGCCAGAGTGACGATGGCCTGGGCCATGGCATGAGCATCGCCGACCGGCACCACCAAGCCATTGTCGGCAACGATATCGGCTGAATCACCCACATCGGTCACCACGAAAGAACGACCACAGGCCATGCCCTCGGCCACGGCATTGGAGAACCCTTCGCCAAAGGCCGATGAGGAGACGCCGATATCGAGTGCCGTATAAACGGCAGGCATATCGTTATGGGCTCCGGCCCACAGCAGTCGATCCTGCAGTCCCCAGGCCTGAGCCTGCTGTTGCAGTACCTTGCGGTAGGGATCGGGGCCATCGCCGACACAGACAAAACGCAATGAGGCATCCTGTTCGCTGGCCAGCAAGGCCGCCCGCAAAAAGGTGACATGATCCTTCATCGGATCAAGTCGCGCCACGATGCCAACCAGCTGCTGCTGATCGTCGATCTGCCATTGCTGACGCAACCGGATCCGTCCCGTCTCATCCGGCTGGAATAGCTCAACATCAATGCCATTAGCCACTAAGACCATACGACCAGCCGGATAGCCCTGTTCCTGGTGATAACGCAGGCCCACCTGCGAGTTCGCCACAATCAGGTCGGCCCAACGCGATAACCAGCAACTGACATCGAAACCCAGTCGCTGCAGCCAGTCGTAACGGGCCATATCCATGTTGGAGGCACGCACACCCCAGACGACACGCACGCTGGCATAAAACCAGCGCAACAGCAAAGCCAGTACATTGGGTTCGACGAGATAACTGTGCAGGATATCCGGTCGCTGTTGCTGCACCAGCCGAATCAGCCGCCACAGAAAGGATACCAAGTGCCAGCGCGACCGCTTGCCCAGATCGTGAATGGGGATGCCAGCCTGCTGCAGTACCTGCTCAAACACACCACCACGATAAAACAGGGCCACGCTGACTTCGTGGCCACGTTGCT
>JADGCH010000103.1 GCA_015229115.1 Magnetococcales bacterium | reverse complement strand
CTGGACACCATCCATGGGTACACCACTGGGTTCATAACGGCTTTGTGAATGTCGTGGCTGCCGATGGTCAGCGTGAGAAGATGTCTAAGAGCTTGGGTAATTTTCTGACCATCGAAGACCTGTTGCAGCGTTATCCGGGTGAAACCATCCGGTTGTTTATCCTCAACAGCCACTATCGATCACCGCTTGATTTCAGTCATGCTTTGTTGACGGCGGCCCAGGCAGCGATGGACCGCATCTATGGTGCGTTGCGGGCGGGCATTCATCTAGTTGGCCGGGACAGTGGAGCAGAGTGTGCAGTGGCTTTTGGCCGTGAGGAAGGTTTGTCGGGCCAACAGGGTCGTGAGGTCAAGCGCTTTTTCCAGGCCATGGATGACGACTTCAACTCTTCCCAGGCCTTGGCTGTCCTGTTCGATCTGGTACGGCAGCTCAATCATGCGATCGCCCAGCACGACTCTGACCAAACGGCGCTGTTGATGAGCCAGATTCGGCGTATGGGCGCCGTTGTTGGTTTAGCCGCCAGAGATGCTGATGACTGGTTCCAGCGTCGTCCGCCGCAGGCAGCTATTGAGTCGATAGAAATCGAACGACTGATCCAGCAACGTAACGAAGCACGACAACAACGCCGTTTTGCCGATGCTGATCAAATCCGGCAGGCGCTGTCCGATCTGGGCGTGGTGTTGCAGGATAGCGCCAGTGGTACCAGCTGGAGCTGGCAAAGATAGCTCCCTCCCGTCTGTGCGGGAGAGAGCAGATCGGTAAAGAAGGAAAAAGAAATCAGAAATCCTTGCTCAAACCAACAACGAAGCGGTTGACAGCTATCGGACCACCGAGCGCCTTGCCGCGGCTATCGGTGTCATACCAGTTGAGAGAGGCAACAACCCCGGAGATATCTTTACTGATACCAATACGGTAGTCGTTATAACTGCTAGCGATACCGCCATTTTTGAAAAATGGCCCGAACGAATGGCCATAGCTGGCACCGACCTTGATGTCGTAGGGCAAGGCATACTCGGCCGTTGCAGTCAGGTAGGATGCAGGGTCGCCGGCAATTGATCCCGAAAAGTCAGGCGAGTAGTAATATTTAGCATTAAGACTCAGATCCATGATCTTGTAGCCCAGACCAGCATAAAATTCAGTGTAGGGCATCTCGATGGCACCGGGGACACCAGGATAAAGATAGCGCAAGGCTCCAACATCAACGCTCAATCCATTTTCAAACTCCTGGCTCCAGCCACCAGCAAGGTCCACTTCTATATCAGGGCTGTCGTTGCCCATCAGATCGAATCTAACATTACTACCCCAGGCCGAGACGTAGAAACCGGAGCTATGAGCCAATTTGACGCTACCTTGTAGAGCAGGTTTGCGATTGCTATTGGTGAATCCCCGCGATACGTAATCGGAGTACAGGGAAAGATTGGATGTCACGGTAAAATCATCCAGTTTCATTTCTGCTGCAGCATCATTGGAGGCTACGGCAAATAAGGCCATTCCAATCCCGACTATGGGGATCTTGCTAGGAATTTTATGCATGGCAGATATCCTTCGGTTGGTAGATAAGCACTGATTGCATTACTGATTGCGTCACTTCACGTCATGGGTAACGCAATCAGTAAGCCAATTATTTACCAGTTATAACCACGTTCATCGTGCAGTGAAATATCGAGACCAATGGTCTCCTGTTCCTCGGTGACACGCAGGCCCACAACGGCATCAAGAATCTTCAGCAAGACGAAACTGACTACACCACAATAGACGGCTGTTGCCACAACACTAATCAGCTGTACCGTGACCTGCTTGGCCATGGTGAATCCTTCGGCAAAGCCAATACCGCCCAGATCGGATGCCACAAACACACCCGTAAGCAGGGCACCGATAATGCCACCGACACCATGTACGCCAAAGGCATCCAGGGAGTCATCGTACTTCATAGCCCGTTTAAGCGTGGTGGCTCCAAAGAAGCAAAAGATGCCTGCCGCTGCTCCGATGGCCAACGCTCCCGTTGCTCCAACAAAACCGGAGGCAGGCGTGATCGCTACCAACCCAGCCACAGCACCCGTGGCAATACCGAGGGCGCTGGGCTTACCGTGGCGTATCCACTCAATCAGCATCCAGCATACCGCCGCAGTGGCTGCGGCAATCTGGGTGACGGCCATCGCCATGCCGGCTTTGCCATCAGCAGCCAGTTCGCTACCCGCATTGAAGCCAAACCAGCCTACCCAGAGCATACCAGCGCCAATGAGTGTCATAGGTAGATTGTGAGGAGGCATCGGCATATTGGGGTAGCCTTTGCGCTTGCCGAGTACCATGGCGGCTACCAGACCAGCCACACCGGCGTTGATGTGGACAACCGTACCACCGGCAAAATCAAGCGCCCCTTTCTGAGACAACCAGCCACCTCCCCAGACCCAGTGACAGATGGGCAGGTAGACCAGTGTTACCCATAAAATCATGAACAGCATCATGGCAGAAAACTTCATGCGTTCCGCTAGGGCACCGATGATCAGGCTCGGTGTGATAATAGCGAAGGTCATTTGGAACACCATGAAGACCGTTTCCGGAATGGTGCTGTTGGGGGCTAGGGCATCAACGGTAACCCCTAACAGGAACCACTTTTCCAGACCACCGATGTAATCATTCCAATTGGTGCTGCTGGTAAAGGCAACGCTATAGCCGTAGATGGCCCATAACACGGTGATTACAGAGGTGATAGCGAAGCACTGCATCAGGACAGAAAGAACGTTTTTGGTTCGCACCATACCGGCATAAAACAGCGCCAGTCCTGGGACCGTCATAAACAGCACCAGTGCTGTCGAGGTCAGCATCCATGCGGTATTGCCTGAATCCAGTTTGGGTGCTTCATCGGCTGCCATGGCCACACCGGCGGTGAGCAATAGGGCCAACGGTGAGATCACCAGGGATGATAAGGCTGCATTGGAACAGTGTCGTTTTGTCATAGCCGTCTCCTTTTTCATCAAAGTACCCCAGGTCCTGTTTCGCCGGTGCGAATGCGAATGGCTTGTTCAATATCAAAGACGAAGATCTTGCCATCACCGATCTTGCCGGTTCTGGTAGCTTTCTGAATCGCTTCCAAGGCCTGATCCAGGGCCTGGTCGTTGACAGCCACTTCCACTTTCAGTTTAGGTAAAAAATCGACATGATATTCAGCACCGCGGTAGAGTTCGGTATGGCCTTTTTGTCGACCAAATCCACGCACTTCGGTGACAGTCATGCCACTGATACCAACCGACATCAGTGCTTCGCGCAGTTCTTCCTGTTTGAAGGGTTTAATAATGGCCACCAACCATTTCATGGTAAATCTCCTTGACTCAAAAGGGGCAAACGAGTGACAGCCCAACAAAAGCTGTATAACTCTACCTCAAGCATCATTTGAACCAAGTTTACAACATTATGTTTATATTTATAAATAACAGATTTTTGCTTAGCAAAAATAGATTTTTTTGATTACTTTTTAATCAATTAATAAGCGATACAGCTGAGCATGGCAAGGGATAGATGATTATAAAATAGTCAAACTAGAGCGGTTAGTCAGCAAAAAACTGGTGACGTTGGGCGTAAGAGGCCGGGGTGCCAATGTCGATGAAGGGTACCTGTTGTCGTGACGCAAACAGACCGCGCCGGATATAACCAGGAAAGACGTCACGTTCCAAGGATACCATCTGGTTGGTGGGGATAGCTGCTATGACCGAATAGGACATCAGGTAAATACCGGCACTGATAGTACCAGCAGTGGGCGATGTTATGATTGTCGCGGCTGGTTTTTCCAGGAAGGCCGTCACTTCGTCGTCGTCGTTCACCGTGACGGCACCAAAGCGACTGGTATCGGTTACGCTGCATACTCCAAGGGTAATGGATGCTTTTTTGGTGTTATGCAGGGATGATAGGAGATATAGATCAATCGGTGCAAACGAGTCACCATTCATGACCAGAACGGTGTCGGTTCTGAGCCACGGCAGGGCATGAGACAGGGCTCCGGCCGTGCCACGCGGTTCGGGTTCTACCGAGGCAACGATCTCAAGCCCTTGCCGATGCCATGGTTGTTGAGTCAGACAATTGGTCACCTGCTCTGATCGGTAGCCCAAGGCCAGGATCACCCGACGGGCTCCATGGCGCTGCACCCATGCCAGCAGTTGCGCCAGAAAAGGTTGACCGTTGACATCAGCCAGCACCTTCTGGCGATCCGGCAGTTCAGAGCGCAGACGAGTCCCTAGTCCACCCGCCAATAGGACCACGTCTATGGCATGCAGAGGAAGTGGATCAGGAGTGGTGACCATGATAGATCACCTGACTGCCCAGTTGCTCAAAGCGAAAAGGAACATGAAGCAGGTTATGGAGAGCCGATCGAATAGAATCGTGCTGGTCTGGATGGGCAAAAAATAGCATAAATCCACCACCGCCCGCACCGAGCAGTTTGCCACCGATAGCACCGGCCTGCAGACCCGTCTGGTAGATTTGGTCAATGTGTGGATTGGAAATCAGGTGCGTCATGCTGCGTTTAATCAGCCACTGCTGGTGCAATAACCGGCCAAAGTCGCCCAGATCATCTCCTTCAGAGAGTAGTATCGTGACGGCTTCATGGACCATGGAGCGCATTTGATGTAACGCATCGGTCTTGTTGGGAATGAGTTTGATCTGCTCACCGGCGATATCGGAGGCAACCCTGGAAAATCCGGTAAAGAACAGCATCAGATGATTCTGAAAAGCAGCTAATTTATCTGGGCGCATGATCAATGGCTGGACTGAAATGTGTTGAATACTGCCGAACTCAATATAGTTCAAACCTCCAAAAGCGGCAGACGTCTGATCTTGCGAACCAACGTTCTCCCCAATCATCTTCTGTTCAACGTGAATGGCACTGAGAGCCAATTCCCGTTTGGTGGGTAATTTGTACTGTAGGCTGTAGAGGGCATTGAGCAGTCCAACCGTAAAGGTGGAGCTGGAGCCCAATCCTGACTGCGCCGGCAGATCAGCACTGTGAACCATCTCCACTCCTGTTTGCCACTTCACGAAACGCAGACACTCCCGCACCGAGGGATGCAGAATCTCATCAACGGTTTGGGTCTCTTCCCTTTTGTAATAGCGGATTCTGAAATTGTAATCAAAGAAAGATGGTAGATCACGTACGGTGATAAAACAGTACTTATCGATGGTGGTGCTGAGTACAGCACCACCATGCTCCTGGTACCAGGCCGGGTAATCGGTTCCACCACCAAAAAACGAGATGCGAAAGGGGGTTCTGGTGATAATCAATCGACGAAATGCCCTAGCTCATCCCGTTGGGATACCAGGGGATTCTTGGCCGGCCACCACAGACCCAGCTCTGGATCGTTCCATCGCAGGGTAAATTGGCCCTTTGGATTGTAGTAACTGCTCTGTTTATAATGAAAGATGGCCATGTCAGACAGGACCAGATAACCGTTGCCGAACCCGGGTGGAACCAGCAGCTGATGGCGATTGCGATCGGAAAGTATGAAGGACTGCCAGTGACGGTACTGATTGGACTCGTTACGGTTGTTGATGACGATGATATACAGTTTACCGTGATGACAGGAAATCAACTTCCAATTTTCATAATCACCATGGATGCCGCGCAATACATGCTTGGACGACACCGATATGTCATCTTGTTTGAAGTGGACACCGATTCCCTTTTGCTGGTAAATTTCCTCGTGGTAGGTTTCGACAAACTGGCCACGAAAATCCTCAAAAATATCAGGTTTGATGAGTAGGACTTGATCAAGTTTGGTTAGACAGACTTCCATAAGTTACTTCCTAGCGCTCACAATAGTTGGCCATGAACCGCTCGATGGTACCAATCATGTAGTCAGTCCCGGTAGCATCGACAGCATGATGACTGGCGATAGCCAAACCATTCCTCATGACATGGGTGGCATGGCCCAGATCCCCAACCACCCGGTGCTCATACATCTTCAAGCCAGGTTGGTGGGCGATGTTACCGCAAATGACCGGCCTAGTCTCAATACCAGCCTGTTCCAGAAATGCTCTAAGCTGATGAGCCAAGAACGACGCTTGATCGTTGATAACCATAGGAAACCCAAACCAGGAATGATAACCCTTTGCTGTTTCATGCTGGAATGATAAAAACCGAGAAAACGGTGCCAACGACTGATGAAGCTGTGCTGCGCATTGCCTGCGTTTCTCCACCAGACTAGCTAACTTAGGCAACTGGATGGCTCCCATGGCTGCCTGAGGTTCTGTTGGGCGCAGATTGAATCCCAAGTTGACAAACAGGAAACGAGGATCGATATCGGGGTATTGCTGGGTATACTTCTCTGGCCGCTCCAGATTGCGTATCCATCCGTGCGAGCGCAAGATGCGCATCATTTCCGCCAGATCGAAATCGTTCGTGACACAGATGCCACCTTCCATGGTAGTGATATGGTGCGAGAAGTAAAAACTGAACGTCCCAACCCGACCGAATGAGCCAACGGCCTGACCATTGAACTCTGCTCCCAAGGCTTCACAGCAGTCTTCAATCAGTTGTAACCCATGATAGTGGCAACGGTCCAGAATAGCGGTCATGTCACAGGGATTGCCATAAACATGGACCACCATCA
>JADGCH010000102.1 GCA_015229115.1 Magnetococcales bacterium | reverse complement strand
TCTTTTCCTTACCGCCGCCTTCTACGCAGGGAATCGGCCGTTTGCCGGGCCATGAATAGCATCATCCCGATCTGATCCAGTGGCAGCCCATCCAGAATCTGTTGCGCTGTTTGAGCCAGCCCGATGCTCCACGCCTGGTGCAGATGGTCCGCTCCATTGCCCTGTTTCTGTTGCTGAAACCAGAGTGCTGCCCAGATCATCATTTCAGCCCAGCGCTGCCGCTGTGGTTCATAAAATCTCTGTAATAACTGACTGATCAGATTCGATTCACGCCGAATGCGCGTCTTGGCCAGAAATTCGGCAACGGCACCGCTATCCTCGAACCAGCTATCCATGATATTGAGGCGGTGGTGCTGTAATAGCAACGGCAACCCGGGCTCCATCTCCCCGGTCCCATCATGGCCGGTCTGCCGCAACTGCTGCAGCTGCTGTTGCAGATCCATCGGCTGCGGCAGCCAGTCCGTTGCACCCATCACCTCGGCCACCTGCAGCAGCAGGGGAGGAGGAATCTCGCCCTGTTCCAGCGCCACATGCAGGTGATGACGAATCATGCTATCAACCAGTGACCTGGAGATCGGCCCGGCATCCTGACTGAGCAGCTGCTGCATGCGGATATTGATCTCCTTTTTGGCGACCCCTCCTTCGCTCCAGACATCGGCAAAACCGTACAGCTGCCGGGTCAGGATCACCGACCAGCGATAACTCCGGCCGGACTGGGACACGATCATGATGCCATGACTGCCCGAACCATCAATGAGCATGGAATGACAGGAGATGATCTTATCGCTCTCAGGCCATTGGGCACAGACGATTTTTTTCCGGCGCGCCGCACGCGTGATCAGATCGATCGATTTACGCACCTGCTCCGGCAACCAGTTACGCATGACAATCAGGCGTCGCAAAGCACTGGGCGTGACAGAAGCGGCATGAAACAGCAGACTTTCCAGCGCTGTATTACGGATCGACTCATCGCGACTCAAAATCAGCAAGGCCACGGCATCACTCATACCGTCCTGCCCACCAATACGGCAGGACTCGCTCAGGGCAAATGAGCGGGTCTCACCCGGCATGGCGCGAATCAATTCCTCCAGCAACAAACACAGCACAAACGGATCGCTGCCATGTTCCTGCAGCAGTTGCTCCACGGCTTCGCTAAAACTTTCAGGGGTGAAAACCTGCCCCACCGTTTCCTCGGTCATCAACTCCTGATAGGCCGCTATCAGTCGCGGCTCAAGGGTCAACCGGCACTCGTTCATCAGGCTGAAAAGTGTGGTGATGAAGGTGCCCGACAAGCGTCTATCCTGGACCAATCCCACCAGCTCATCCTGAAAATCGGCAATCAAACGGACCGCCCAGTCGTACTGACGATCCACATCGTAACGCACACTATCGAGCAGATAGGAAAGCTGGATCAGATAGGCTGTAACCAGGGCATCATCCATGGTTTCCTGAGTGAACAGATCCTCCAGAGTGGCCAGAATCTCAAAAACCAGTTCCGGACAGGATTCGAGAAAGGCCATATACTCATCGGCCATGATCGGAGGCCGGTTGCGGCTAATCTGCGCAGCAATCTTCCTGGTTTCCTGATGCAGTTGGTCGCCCAGTTGCGGCAGCTCGCGGGGACGTCTTTTCTGTCCAGCCGCGTTGGCCTGCGGACGACCGGGCCATTCGATGAGTTGCGCTACGGTCGTCTGCTGCTGGGCCATGGTCTGCAACTGGTCGATCAGTTGCTGCTCCACGGCCAACCACTGCTGCTGCTGCGCAAACTGCAAAAAGGCCCCTAGCAAGGCGTAGACCTGGTTGGGGGTGATCTCGGCAGGATCGACCTGCATCATGAAATGGCGTGTCAGACAACTCTGCACCGACCCGATTTGCCAGCCAGGCAACAGCTGCTGATACTCAGCCTGCATCAGATCCACGAACAGCCCCAACCATTTGGCATACTTCCGACGCTCGCGCGCCCCACCACCCATCCAGTCAGGGCACTGCCGACTCCGTGCGAACAAGGGCCACCATTCCACCAGTTGTTGCCGTATCACGGCAGCACCCTGCTCCATATCATTCGGCTTGTCTGTCATATCAATCTTCCATTGGCAAAAAAACGTTTCTGGCGCTGTGCGCGTTGATTTCCAGCACGATCTCCTGGATCATGCGCTGAACAATTCCCCGTTGCTGTTCCTGTATCGCCGCATAAGCCTCATCACGCCATGCCCTAGCCTCCTCATGACCACCATTGACAGCAATATCGAGCCAGATACAGGCATAGAGTTCATCCCTGGTGACAGCCCCCAATCCTTCACGATACATCATGCCCAGCACGGCCTGAGCCAGACTGTCGCCCTGCATGGCCGCCTGACAGAACCGGCGCATGCTCTCGTCATCATCGATCGGTACGCCACCACGACCTGCCGCATATAGGACACCGATATGATATTGGGCACGAACACTACCCTGTTCCACGGCCATACGGTACCACTTCATCGCTTCGATATCGTTCTGGGCCACATAGCCACGTCCTGCCGCATAAAGCGAACCGAGACTGTCCATGGCATGAACGTTACCCTGATTGGCTGCCAGGCGATACCAGTGCAACGCTTCCTGGTCGTCCTGCTGCACGCCACGTCCTTTTTCATACATGAAACCTAAGCTGTTCTGGGCATAGGAGTTGCCCTGCTCAGCAGCCAGACGGTACCAACGCACCGCCGCTGCGTCGTCCTGGATGACACCACGCCCTTTTTCGTACATGATCCCCAGTTGGAATTGGGCACGGGCATTGCGCTGCTCGGCAGCCAGACGATACCACTTGACCGCTTCGTTGTAGTCCTGTATCACGCCACGGCCACGATCGTACATGAAGCCGAGGCTATTCTGGGCATAGGCATTACCCTGTTCTGCGGCATGCCGATACCAGATAACGGCCTCAACATCATTCTGCTCAACACCCCGACCCTTGTAATACATGAAGCCGAGGCTGTTCTGAGCATAAGTATTGCCCTGTTCTGCTGCCAAACGATACCATCGCACCGCTTCGGCATCGTTGCGCTCGACACCACGGCCCTTGCCATACATCACGCCAAGATTGAACTGGGCACTGGCATTACCCTGCTCGGCAGCCTTGCGATACCAGCGTATCGCCATGCCGTTGTTCTGTTCAACCCCACGACCCTTGTCATACATGAAGCCGAGACTGTTCTGGGCCTCGTTGTGTCCCTGTTCCGCTGCCATGGCGTACCAACGCGCCGCCTCATGGTCGTTACGCAGACCGCCACGTCCCTTGGCATACATGAAGCCGAGACTGTTCTGGGCTTCCATGTGGCCCTGCTCGGCCGCTGCGCGATACCAGTACATCGCCTCGACATCGTCCCTTACGGCGCCACGTCCTTTGGCATACATGAAGCCAAGGCTGAACTGGGCACTACTGTTGCCCTGTTCAGCGGCCATGCGATACCAGCGCATGGCCTCGGTTTCGTCGCGCATGACACCACGGCCCTTGGCATACATGACGCCCAGATGAAACTGGGCGTGGGCATCTCCCTGCTGTGCAGCCATGAAGAACCAGCGTACCGCCTCGACATAATCCTGCTCAATGCCCTCCCCCTTGTCATACATGAAACCCAGGTTGAACTGGGCACTGGCGTTGCCCTGCTCGGCAGCAAGACGGTACCACCGCACCGCCTCAACATCATCCCTGGGGACACCCAGTCCCTTGTCGTACATGAAACCAAGGCTGTTCTGGGCATAATGGTTGCCCTGCTCAGCAGCGAGACGAAACCAGCGTACCGCTTCGACGTAATCCCGCCGGACACCCAGCCCCTTGTCATACATGAAACCCAGGTTGATCTGGGCACTGGTGTTGCCCTGATCGGCGGCCAGACGGTACCAGCGTACCGCCTCGACATAATCCTGCGCCACTCCCTGTCCCTTGTCATACATGAACCCAAGGCTGTTCTGGGCATCGGCGTGACCCTGATCGGCGGCCTTGCGATACCAGTGTACCGCCTCAACATCGTCCCGCACCACCCCCTTGCCCTTGACATACATGAAGCCCAGATTGAACTGGGCACTGATGTTGCCCTGATCGGCAGCCTTGCGGTACCAGCGTACCGCTTCGGCATCATCCTGGGCTACCCCACGCCCTTTGTCGTACATGAAGCCAAGGCTGGTCTGGGCATCGGCATTGCCCTGATCGGCGGCTTGACGAAACCAGCGTACGGCCTCCGCATCATCCTGGACGACGCCACGACCCTTGCCGTACATGATACCCAGATAAAACTGGGCATGGGCATCGCCCTGCCCGGCAGCCTGACTGTACCAGTTGACCGCTTCCAGATCGTCCTGCTCAACACCACGGCCACGATCATACATGAAACCGAGATTGAACTGGGCACTGGCATCACCCTGCCCGGCAGCCTGTCGATACCATTTGACCGCTTCCAAATCGTCCCGTTCGACGCCACGCCCGCTATCGTACATAAAACCGAGACTGTTCTGGGCGTAAGCATTGCCCTGCTCGGCCGCACGTCGGTACCATCGTGCCGCTTCGGAGTAGTCCTGTGTCACCCCACCCCGACCACGCGCGTAGTTGATGCCCATGCTCAGCTGGGCCGATGAGCTACCCCGTTCGGCATTCTGACGGCAATGCTGACCAGCCGACTCGCTGTTATCACGCCAGCTGCCACTGCTGCGCACATCGCGCAGACACAACAGCTCCAGCATGTACTGGGCACTGTTGTTACCCTGTTCGGCTGCTTTCTGATACCAGCGGATCGCCTCCTTCTCATCTTTAGGAACACCACGTCCAGCGTTATACAGCAGACCCAGATTGAGCTGGGCGTAGGTGTTGCCACGATCAGCCGCCCTACGAAACCACTTGGCTGCCAGCTCTTCGTTACGGGCTACACCCCGTCCCTCACTGAACATGACTCCCAGGTGCAACTGAGCCCGTACATCTCCCTGCTCCGCCGCCTGTTCAAACCATCGTGCCGCCTCTTCGTGATTACAGGGAACACCCAACCCCTTTTCGTGCATTATACCTAAACGATATTGTGTCTCGGCGTCTTCAATCCTGATGCCCTGACGATACCATGCAAGAGATACTTCCATAACAAAATTTCCATTATTGTTGATAACATCGCCTTGATTATGATATGACAATCCTACTTTTATGTGATCTACGTTCAAGAACTTCCAAAGAAGCTGTAATTGATTATTGTATCATGTTATCACACTCCAGCAAAAGGAACCTGAATGGCTGTTTTTACTGTCATGGGTGATGTGGATCCATTGCTGCATGTCCAGTTGCAACAGGGTGAGTCGGTCTATGCCGAATCGGATGCCATGGTGATGGCGGAGGATACCCTCGATGTCGAAGGTTCGCTCGGTAACAGTGGTCTGCTGGGAGCCATCATGCGTCGTGTCACCCAGGAGGAATCCTTCTTTTTGCAACGCATTATCGCCAGCCGTGGCTCGGGTGACCTGCTGTTGGCCCATGCCATCCCTGGTGGTGTCCATGTGCTGGATGTAGGTCCGTCACAATACCTGTTAACCGATGGTGCTTTTCTGGCCTGTTCTGAGCAGGTTACGCTGGAATCGGCCATGCAGGGTGTTGGCAATGCCCTGTTTGGTGGCACGGGTGGCTTCATGATCATGCGTACCGCAGGAAACGGGCAGGTCGCGGTAGCCGGTTTTGGTTCCACCTTTCTGATGGATATTGAACCAGGGCGACCGGTCACTATCGATAACGACCATCTGGTGGCCTGGGATAGTCAAATCCACTATGAAGTGGCTGTCTCCACCACCAAGCGTGGTTTTCTGCGTGAGATGTTCAGTGCCGCCACCACAGGTGAGGCGCTGGTGCTCAAGCTCTCCGGTCGCGGCAAGATCCTGATCTGCTCGCGCAACAAAAAATCCTTTCTGCAGTGGATGGCTGCCGAAACCAGAACACAGGAGAAATCCTCATGACCTCCCACGAACCCAACAGCCCTGCCCCCGATGCAACAGCCCAGATGGCTTTCTGGCGTGGTGACTTCGGACGGGAATATGCCCTCCGCAACGAGATTACCCCGGAACGGTTGCAGACCCACACACGCGCCTGGGCCCGCATGCTGAATGTCCTGACCGGATCCATGCCATCTACCATCCTTGAGGTAGGGGCCAACGTCGGCATCAACCTGCATGCCCTGCGCCAGATCACCAGTGCTCCCCTGTATGCTGTCGAACCCAACAGCCTGTGTCGCCAGCGTCTCGCTGCCGATGGCATCGTGGCTGCCGAACGGGTGCTGGATGGTACCGCCCGTGCCATCGCCCTACCCGACGCCAGCGTTGATCTGGTCTTCACCTGCGGGGTCATGATCCATATTCATCCCGATCATCTGCCCGCCTCCTGCCAGGAAATGTACCGGGTCAGCCGTCGCTACATTCTCTGCGCCGAATATTTCTCGGACAAACCGGAGACCATCCCCTACCGCAACCAGCAGGATCTGCTATTCAAGCGCGATTTTGGGGCCTTGTGGATGGAACAGTTTCCTCAGCTACGCCTGCTCGATTATGGCTTCTTCTGGAAGCAGGTTACCGATCTCGACAACCTGACCTGGTGGCTGTTTGAAAAGGGGTGATTGCTTCGGCTTCGTCACCATCCACATCGAAGGCCATCTGCTGCCGCCGGAATTTCTGCAGCAGGTGGCGGCGCTCAAGG
>JADGCH010000101.1 GCA_015229115.1 Magnetococcales bacterium | reverse complement strand
GCTACGGTGATGGTATGACCATGATGAGCCAGTTTGGGGTGCAACTGCTGGGAGTCGTGGCTGTCATTGGTTGGAGTGTTGTAGCGAGTTACCTCATTTTTAAGGCTATTGACCGGTTGGTTGGTTTGCGGGTGACGGAAGAAGAAGAGGTCGATGGGCTTGACTTGGCCTTGCACGACGAGCGAGGCTATAATATCGATCCCGGTACGCGCTGGTAGCTTTGGGGCTCCCCCTCAACCGGGGAGGTATGAGTCTTTTTCTTAACCCTCTCCCCTTGTGGGGGAGGGCAGGGTGGGGGGCAGGGCCACCGTATTTGAAGTTACAGACATGAGATTATAAATACAACTCATGCCGCGACAGGAGCACCCCACTGAGACAAAAGGGTCGCAAGAAAATCATTGTTCCAACCAGCACGTTTGAACTTAACACGCATAGAACCTTTGGACGGTTCCTTGCGAATCATGCTTAAGAGCCATATGACGAAGAATGCTCGGATTATTTGGCCCATTACCTTTTCTTGACCTATTCTGATCCTCGTTAAGAACGACATCCAACACCCAATGCACGCTATTTTTAATGCCCCAATGTGCCTGCACCACTTCTCCAAAGCGATCCGCAGAAAGAGGTGTACTGAGCAGATAATCCTAAATTCGGCAGTTGCCAAACGGCATGCTGATCCATCATATTGAATATCACGTTGAAACTTCAATCTGATGGAGTCACCAAATGGGTGAAGCAAAAAAGCGCCGGGAAGCCGAGCTGAACAAGCTTGTTGATGCGTTGAAATTGACCACTCCCGGGGGAGCGTTACAGGTTCAGTGGAGATCAGAGGAGTCGGCGACGCCATTTGGGCAGATGCCATTTTTCATTGAGTTTCTCAATTTGACCGGGTTATGGCCAGACTGGGTTAATGACTGTCCATTGGAATATCAGAGTCCCAACGCTCTTGGTAAAGTGGATGTTCTCGGAACATGGCTTTTGTCCATTTTATCCGGGCACAACCGTTACGCGCATGTGACGACGATTCGTGGTGACGGCGTCAATCCCTGGAATGTTACAAATGAAGCGAGTTGTCAGTGAGGATGCGTTGCGGCGTGGGTTGTTGAAGATTCCTGAGGAGTCTGGCACAGCATGGTTGCGCAGTCATTTGAGGAAGAGTGTTTTTCCACTTCTGACTGTCCCATGGATTTTGGATATTGATACGACTGTCAAGTTGTTATATGGGAAACAAGAAGGAGCGAAGGTTGGGTTTAACCCGGCCGAACGTCTGAGGGTTGGGGTGTCGGCAGTCAACGTCAAGGCTACCACCACCGAGCAGCTGGGGTTGGTCGGCAGGGAGGAGGGATTGGTGGCTATGGCAACGGTGTTGTTGGGATAACCACGATCCCAGCGCACGCTGTTGCATTTCTGTTTGATACTGGCTAAAATGACCCGCACGATTTTTTTTGGAAACCATTCTACCTTATTCTGAAGAGGATTCACACCATGGCTTTGACTCCGACACCTACTATCCCAGCACCAACCGGATTGCATCTCGATGGTGAAAGTGGAAGTGACACTGGTTTTTCCGATACTGATAATATTACCAGCATGACCGGTCTGGTTGTTCACGGTCTCGGTATTGCCGACAATAGTGTTATTTTATTTGATGATAAAAATAAGAACAATAAGATAGATAGCAATGAAATCCTGACATCGGATCCTTTTACGGTTGATGAACAGGGTCATTGGAGTGGTGAGATTAGTCTTGATGTTGATGGCGTGTACCAGATTAAGGCAGCACAGATCAATGCTGATGGCAACACCAGTGCCATTTCAGCTGTTTTAACTCTTACTCTTGACGCCACGCCTCCGACCACTAAACCTGCCAAACTCGATTTAGCCACCGATGATGACAACGGCCCCGATCACAGCGACAACATCACCAGTTACACCAAGGGGCTGACCATCAGTGGTACGGGCGAAAACGGCCTGATGGTGGTGCTGTTTGACGATGATGGTAGCGGGGAGCCATTGGCGACAGCATTCGATGACGAAGGTAATCCGACTCGGTGGGCGACGGCGCTGGTAACCAGCAATAAGTGGGCTATTGACGTTGCCCTAGAAGCTGGCACCCATACGCTGTCGGCACAACAGATGGATCTGGCCGGTAATGCCAGTGACAATTCTGATTTTATCATCATTTCGACCGGTGCTGATTATCCGTTACCAGAAGCTCCAGCCGGTTTGGCCCTGTTGGCAGCTGATGACACCGGTATGGCCGATGACGATGCGATCACTAACAAGACCACGTTGACCCTTACCGGTACCGGTGTCGCGGAGTCTGGTGCCAGTGTGGTGGTGTTTGATGGTGGTGTCAGTAAGGGCACGGCAACAGTCACAGCTGGCAGTTGGAGCCTTAAAGTGGCTGGCTTGGCTGCTGGAGAACACCATTTCACCGCTAAACAGGTCGTCAGCGGTGAAACTAGCGACGAATCTGAGCCGCTGCATGTGATGATCAAGACCACGGCTCCGATTGCTCCGGCTGGTATTCACCTGGATGCCGAGGACGATCTGGGTATTTTAGATAACGATAACATCACCAGTGTGACGGCGGATTTGACCATCATGGGCCACGGCGAGTTGGGAAGTCACGTCACACTGTTTGCTGACAAAAACAACAATGGTAAGGTCGACAGTGGTGAGATGCTGGCCGAGCACCTTGAAGTGATGGCGGGTGAGGAAGGCGAGGGTGCCGGCTGGTCAGCCATTGTTGCCAGCATGGCAGCAGGCAGCTATGCCGTCAAAGCGATCCAGACCGATCTGGCCGGCAACAACAGCCCTGCCTCGGTTGCTATGCCGCTGATCATTGATACCACGGCACCATTGGCCCCTGGCAACCTGGATCTTGCTGCCGCCGACGACAGTGGTACCAACAAGAGCGACAACATCACCGGTAAGAAGAGCGGTCTGACCATTACCGGAACCGGTGAAAAGGGGCTGCAGGTGACCCTGTTTATCGATGGGGATGACACCGATAGCCGTCAGGTATTGAAGACGGCTACTGTTGACAGCAAAGGCCTCTGGTCAGCCAAGATTGACTTGGAAGATTTTGGTACCTATGACGTTCAGGCGGTGCAGATGGATCTGGCTGGCAACGAAAGTCCAGCTGCCGAATTGACCCTCACCATCGAAGATATTCCGCTTCCTCCGGCTCCTTACGAGTTGGCGTTGTTGGCGGCTGATGATACCGGGGTGGCCGGAGATAACATCACCAGCAAATCCAAGGCACTAACCGTTACTGGCATGGCCAGCTCGAGTGGTAACGTCACGCTGCTCGAAAATGGCAAGTCGATCGGTACGGCAAAGGCCGATGCTAACGGTAAGTGGAGTGTCAAGATTGCCAGCCTAGCAGCTGGATCACATAGTCTGACTGCACAGCAGCTTGCCGATGGTGAGAGCAGCAGTGACTCCGATCCGTTGGTGATTTCGGTGGATACCTCGGTCCCGGCAGCTCCGGCAGCCTTGAAGGTTGGCGGTAACGCTGCTGCCAGCCAGACACTGGCCAGCGGGGCCAATTTGCTGATCGAGGGGACAGGGACCCATGGAGCGACGGTCATTGTCTTTGATGACATCAACAGGAACGGCAAACCGGATGCTGGTGAACCTTCAGCCAACACGGCTGTTGATGGACAGACGTGGTCGGCCGATCTCAGCCTCTCTGGGGGTAGTCATGCCGTCAAGGCCATTCAAACCAATCTGGCCGGTACCGTTAGTAAGCCTTCAGCCACCGTGAATATTCTGGTTACGACTCCTGGTGGGCTCAAACTGGACGCCGGAGATGATACCGGTATCTCGAAGAGCGATGCCATCACCAGCAAGACTTCCGATCTTACCATGACCGGTACCGCTCCGAACGGGCTGACGGTGCTGCTCTATCTGGGCGATAGTGACGAGCCTATGGCGACAACGTCTGTGGCGAAGGGTGCCTGGAAGGTTAATCTGCCTGTGATGGAGGCTGGTGAGCACCTCATTACAGCCACCCAAATCAACATCAAGGATGGTCCGGAGAGTGCGAAATCAACCCCGTTTACGTTAGTGGTCGATAACACAGCGCCAGAGGAAGCTCCAGTCCTTGATGATCTTGCTAGCATCACCAACAAGACCAGTGGCTTGGTAATGACTGGTACTGGTGAAGCTGGAGCGAGCGTGACCCTGTTGGATGGTAAGAATCTTCTGGGAACGGGTCGTGTTGATGTAGAGGGTAACTGGAGCGTGACGATTGCCAAGATCAGCAATGGCAGTCATAGCATCACGGCTAGTCAGGCTGATTTGGCTGGTAACGCCAGCCCGGCTTCCGACCCCTTGGTCATCAGTGTTGATGCTGTTGCACCAGCGGCTCCTTCGGGTTTGAAGTTCAACAGTACCGATAGCACTGTGGCCGGCAAGGGCGAAAAGGGAGCCACGCTGACGCTGTTCCAGGATACCAACAAGAACGGTAAGGTTGAGGAAAGCGAGACCATATTGGGCAGTGGCGAAGTGGATCCGGCAACGGGCAACTGGAGTGTCGGTGTTTCCTTCGAGACTGGCACAACATATTCTAACATTAAGGCCATCCAGACCGATTTGGCTGGTAATGTCAGCAAGGCTTCCACGGCCCTGTCCGTCACCATGAAGACTGCCAATCTGGCGCGTATGCTTCAGGGTTACAGCAGTCAGATGGCCGCCAGCGAGGCTATAACGGTCGGTGGAGGAGTTGCCATGACCGATAACAGCACCAAGTCTCAAGACAGCCTGTTGACGTTTTCGTAGATGAGGTAGCGCTCTCTTCTCCCTTTTGGGAGGAGAGAGCCTCATAGGGAGCGCATCATGAATCCGGAAGATCGTTTTGATCTCAACGATATCTATAACGAGCCGACCGATCGGCAACTGGAAGCCTTGATGGAGGCTGTAGCAGAAGAGGTGAATAAACGTGCCGCGATTGCTCGTCAGCGGTTCAAGGAGCAATTACAGGCAGATGTGGCTGCTGTCAGACGCAGCTGGCAAACACCCGTATGATTCAGGTTGATAAACCAAGGCTGATTGTCGTAGCTGGTCCAAATGGGTCGGGTAAGACCTCTATCACGGAACAGTTGCTGCGGCACGAGTGGATGGACGGATGTGTCTACGTCAACCCTGATACGATTGCGCGTGACAGGTTTGGTGACTGGAACGCGTCCGATATTGTTCTGAAAGCGGCCTTATACGCTGGCCGGTTGCGTGAAGAATGTTTGCAAAATCGTCAGAGTCTGGCTTTTGAGACCGTGCTATCCATGCCCGATAAGGTAGATTTCATCCGTCGGGCATGTGAACAGGGCTTTTTTGTTCGACTGTTTTTTGTGTGTACGGACGACCCGGGTATTAACGTCAAACGGGTAGCGCTGAGAGTCATGGAGGGCGGACACGATGTTCCAATCGCTAAGATTATTACCCGCTATACGAGGTCTTTGGCCAACTGCCTGACGGTGGTGCAGCTGGCCGACCGCGCCTATCTTTATGATAACTCCGTTGAGGGCAAACCAGCACGGTTACTGTTTCGCACCGACAAGGGTCTGCTAGTCAAGAGTTACAGTATGATCAATCCATGGGCACTTGAGATCCTGCGTGACGTTAGGCGCTCTGACTGAGAGCCTGCTCAATATCCGCCAGAATGTCGGACGCATCTTCCAGACCAATCGCCAAGCGTACCAACCCATCCGTTACGCCAGCCGACAGACGCTCTTCAGCCGACAGTCGTCCATGAGTGGTCGTGGCTGGATGGGTGACCAGTGTCTTGGCATCGCCCAGGTTGGCGGTGATGGTTACCAGTTGCAGCTGGTCAATAAACTGATGGGCCTGTTGCTTCGAGCCTAGTTCCAGACACAACAACCCGCCCGGTTGGCGCATTTGCCGACAGGCTAGCTGGTGTTGCGGGTGGCTGGGAAGTCCGGGATAATGGATCTGCAACTGGGGCCGGCGGCTGCTCAGCTGCTCAGCAATCCAGGCAGCATTGTGGCAGTGACGCTCAATGCGCAACGGCAGGGTTTCCATGCCCTTGTAAAGCACCCAGGCATTAAAAGGCGACAGAGTGGGTCCGGTGTTGCGTAGGAAGGGATAGATACGCTCCATCAGCAGCGCTTCTGGCCCGATGATAGCCCCTCCCAGGACACGGCCTTGTCCGTCAAGATATTTGGTTGCCGAATGGATAACGATAGTCGCTCCCAGTTGCAGCGGTTGCTGCAGGCAGGGTGTACAAAAGACATTGTCCACGGCCAGAAGGATATTGTGCTCCTGAGCCAGCTGCGCCAGCAGGGTCAGATCGACCAGTTCCAGCGTTGGATTGGAAGGAGTTTCGGCAAAAAACAGCCTAGTCTGGGGTGTGATGGCGCGGCGCCAGTCATCGATATCGGCCAGAGTGACACGGGTCACGTTGATGCCGAAGCGTGGCAGCACCGTATTGGCCAGAGTGGCTGTTGATCCGAACACCGACCGACTGACCACCACATGGTCGCCTTGTGACAACAGACTGAGAAACAGGGTCTGGATGGCGGCCATGCCCGACGCTGTGGCCAGTGCTTTCTCGCCCTGTTCCAAGGCTGCTAGCCTGGTCTCGAAGGCTGCCACGGTTGGATTGGTGAAACGGCTGTAGACATTGCCAGCCGTCGTGCCAGCGAAGACTTCCGCAGCATGAGCGGCCGATGCGAAGGTATAACTGGAGGTGGGAA
>JADGCH010000100.1 GCA_015229115.1 Magnetococcales bacterium | reverse complement strand
GTTTTGCTTTGTGGTGTTTTGATCCTGCTGTTAAGATAGGGCTGAACAGTTACTCGCAAGACACGCCATGGCCCCCTGGCAGCCGAGCAGATCACCCTGGAGGTGATGGCAAGAGAATGCCCCCATTTCGGGGGCTGGATGGAAAAGCTGCGTTCTACCGCTCCCTGATTGCGTCGCGGATCACTTCCAGCGTCTTGCTGTCCTCAATGGTCGGTAGCTCACCTGGATCGCGCCCCTCAGCGATGGCTAAAATGGCGCGGCGGATAACCTTGCCGGAGCGTGTCTTGGGCAAACTGGACACGATGTGCAGATATTTCGGCTTGGCAATACCGCCAATCTGTCGGGCGACCACGTTCTTCAGTTCTTCCACGGTAGGCGGTGTGGTATGGCTCATCAACACCACAAAGGCCTCGATTTCCTGACCCTTCAAATCGTCCTTGATACCCACCGCCGCCGCCTCAGCAACACCGGGGTGGCTGCAGAGAGCCTCTTCCACCTCACGGGTGCCCAAGCGGTGACCGGCGACATTGATGACGTCGTCGTCACGTCCCATGATGAAGAAATAGCCATCTTCGTCGTACAGGGCGTAATCGAACGTGGCATACAGCGGTTCCTGATAGCGCGAAAAATAGGTGTTGACGAAGGCTTGGTCATTGTTCCAGACGGTGGTCATACACCCGGGTGGCAGCGGCGGCCGGATCATCAGGGATCCCTTGGTATGGGCACCGACCGGTTCACCAGTGACACCGTTCAACAGCAGCGTTTCGTAGCCAAACGACGGCAACGTCGGTGACCCGAACTTGAGATCCATCAGCCCAAGCCCAGCAAAGTTGGTCAGGATCGGCCAGCCGGTCTCGGTCTGCCAGTAATTGTCAATCACTGGGCCATGCAGCGCCTCGTTGACCCAGCGGTGCGTCTCTTTGTCCAAAGGCTCACCGGCTAGAAACAGGGTGCGCAACGACGACAGGTCGTACTTGTGGATCCACTCAACCCCGGTCTTTTTGAGCAGGCGAATGGCGGTAGGTGAGGTAAACAGGCAGTTGACCTTATAGTCAGCAACCAGAGACCACCAGATACCAGGATCCGGCCGAATGGGCAATCCTTCATACAACAGGGTGGTGGCTCCCGTGAGCAATGGTGCATAGACGATATAGGAATGACCAACGACCCAGCCGATGTCCGATCCGGCAAACATTACGTCGCCCGGCTCAACTCCATAGATGTACCGCATCGACATGCGCAAGGCCACCATATGGCCGCCCGTGTCGCGCTGAATCCCCTTTGGCTTGCCGGTCGTGCCAGATGTGTAGAGGATGTAGGAAGGATGGGACGATTCGACCCAGACCGGGGCCACCTCTTGGCCAGCATGGCGGGCTACGGCTTGATGATAGTCGATTTCACCGGCAATGGGGTGGGGCTCGCTCGCCAAACCGCGATTGATCACCAGTACCTTGGGCTTGGCCACGGTCACTGCGGCCAGTCCGGCGTCCAGCAGCGGCTTGTAAGGGGCGACCTTGCCACCGCGCATGCCGGCATCAGCGGTGATCACCAGCTTGGGACTGGCATCGTCAATGCGGGAGGCCAGCGCCAGTGCGGCAAATCCACCGAACACCACCGAGTGAACGGCACCAATGCGGACACAGGCCAGCATGGCTATGATGGCTTCTGGAATCATCGGCAGATAGATCAGCACCCGATCTCCGGCACCGATACCGAGCTCAACCAGCAGCGAAGCCATTTCATTGACTTGGCGATAGAGTTGGCGATAGCTGATCTGCTGCCGACAGTCCACCTCAGTGGAAACCCAGAGGATAGCGGTCTGATCACCGCGTTCAGCCAGATGGCGATCGACGGCATTGTAGCAAATGTTGGTAGTGCCGTTGACAAACCAGCGGGCAAACGGTGGCCGACTGTAGTCAAGCACCTGATCGAATGGGGTGGCCCAGTCAATAAAAGCAGCCTGTTCTTGCCAGAATCCCGACCGGTCGGTAATGGATCTGCGATAGATGGCTTCATAGTTGGCGCGGTTGTTCATAGTATGGAGTTCCTCTTGCAGCTTGCCTGTACCATGGCAAATCATTATACTCGCAAAATTGTTGGTGATAAACCGAATCTGTTGAGTGAGGTGATTGTGAGCGCACCGATTTGGATCAGTCCCGAAGGTATTCCGGTCCATCCTCTTTATCGCAGCCAGGATTTACAGCAGCGGGGTTGGCATGGCGATACCCTACCAGGTGAACCCCCGTTTGTGCGCGGACCTTATCCGACCATGTACACCGAAAAACCCTGGACCATCCGTCAATATGCCGGGTTTTCGACGGCGGAACAATCGAACGCCTTTTTCCGCAAGTCGCTGGCTGCCGGAGGTCAGGGCATCTCAGTGGCTTTTGACCTGCCTACCCATCGTGGCTACGATTCCGACCATCCCCGGGTAATGGGTGACGTCGGCAAGGCTGGTGTAGCGGTCGACAGTGTTGAAGACATGAAGGTTCTGTTTACCGCCATCCCTCTGGAGCGCGTTTCGGTCTCGATGACCATGAATGGTGCGGTGTTGCCCGTTTTGGCCGGCTATGTGGTGGCCGCGCGCGAGCAACAGGTTGCCGACCATCGGCTGAGTGGCACCATCCAGAACGACATTCTCAAGGAATTTATGGTGCGCAATACCTATATCTACCCTCCGGCGCCGTCCATGCGCATTGTCGGGGATATCATTGCCCATGTTTCCGCCACCATGCCGCGCTTCAACCCGATCTCGATCTCTGGTTATCACATGCAGGAGGCCGGTGCCGATGCCGCTCTGGAGCTGGCCTACACGCTGGCCAATGGCAAGGCCTATGTTGAGACGGCCCTGTCGCGTGGTCTGGATGTGGACGACTTTGCACCGCGACTATCGTTCTTTTTTGGTATGGGCATGAACTTCTATATGGAGATTGCCAAATTGCGGGCGGCGCGGTTGTTGTGGGATCGTATCATGACCGCTTTTCAGCCCAAAAACCCGAAATCGCGGCTGTTGCGCACCCACTGCCAGACCTCGGGTTGGTCACTCACCAGCCAGGATCCTTACAACAACATCGTGCGCACCACCATTGAGGCTATGGCAGCGGTGTTTGGTGGTACCCAGTCGTTACATACCAACGCTCTTGATGAGGCCATAGCGCTGCCATCGGAGTTTTCGGCCCGCATTGCCCGCAATACCCAGATCATCCTGCAGACCGAGGCTCATCTGACCCATGTCATCGATCCCTGGGGTGGTTCCTATATGATGGAGAGCCTGACCAGCGATCTGGCACAAAAGGCCTGGACGCTGATTGAAGAGATTGAGGCCGCTGGTGGTATGGTGCGTGCCATGGCCAGTGGTCTTCCGATGCGCCGCATCGAAACAGCCGCCACAGCGAAGCAGGCCCGTATTGATCGGGGGCAGGAGGTTATTGTCGGCGTCAACTGCTATCATCCTGACCAGGATGATCCAGTCGATGTGCTGGTGGTGGATAACCATGCGGTGCGTGAGGCCCAGTTGCAGCGCTTGGTCCAGTTGCGAGCCAGCCGTGACCAGCAGGCCGTCAGCGCTGCGCTTCAGGACATGACCCGTGCTGCCAGGGAGGAGAGCGGTAACCTGTTGGCGTTGGCGATTGAGGCCATGACGCTGCGTGCCACCGTTGGTGAAGTGAGTGATGCCTTGGAGCAGGTCTATGGCCGTCATCGGCGTGATCTGGGGGCCCTATCGGGTGTTTATGGAGCCGAGTGGCAGGAGGAGCCGGTGTGGCAGCAACTCAGGAGTGATGTCGCGGCCTTTGCGGATCGGGTCGGACGGCGCCCGCGCATTCTAATCGTCAAGCTGGGGCAGGATGGCCATGACCGCGGTGCCAAGGTCATCGCTTCCGCCTTGGCCGATGCTGGTTTTGATGTCGATATCGGTCCCCTGTTCCAGACTCCGGAGGAGGCCGCTCAACAGGCCATTGACAACGATGTTCATGCCATCGGCATCTCCAGTCTGGCCGGTGCCCACACAACACTAGCCCCAGCGGTGATTCGTACGCTGGTGCAGCAGGGCGCCGATGATATCGTGGTGGTGGTGGGCGGAGTGATTCCGGAACGGGATAAAGCCGGGCTACAGGCTGCAGGGGTGGCGGAAGTATTAGGTCCCGGCACGTCAGCGCTGGTGGCGGCAACCCGGCTGCTGGCGGCCATCACCCAGCGGCTGGACAGGTAAAGGGTTGACCACGACGACCACGGTCGGTACGCCGGAGTGGCTTGAGTCCATTCAACGCGGCGACCGCCGCGCTCTGGCCAAAGCCATTACCCTGATTGAGAGCAACCGTCCCCAGGATAGCGCGGTAGTCAGAGCTCTTTGGCCGCTGCTGTTGCCTTATCGCGGCACGGCGTTACGTGTCGCCATTAGTGGTCCTCCCGGGGTGGGCAAAAGCAGTCTGATCGAACAGATCGGGTTGCAGGCGGTGGCCAGAAAGATGCGCACCGCTGTTTTAGCGGTCGATCCCTCCTCGCCGGTCAGCGGCGGCAGTATTCTGGGCGACAAGACCCGTATGCCTCACTTAAGCAGTCACGCCATGGCCTTTGTACGGCCGACGCCAGCCGGTAGCACGCTGGGTGGGGTGGCCCGTTCAACCCGTGAGACCATGCTGTTGCTGGATGCAGCGCTGTTTGATCTGCTGCTGGTGGAGACCGTCGGTGTTGGCCAGAGCGAGACCGAGGTGGCGGGTATGGTCGATCTGTTCGTGCTGGTGCTCCAACCCCACAGCGGGGATGAATTGCAGGGCATCAAGCGTGGCATCATGGAGATGGCCGATATCATTCTGATCAACAAGGCTGATGGTGACATGGTTCAGGCCGCAGAGATGACCTGCCATCAGGTTCATTCGGCCCTGTCGCTGCGCGCCCAACCTGCCGCAGACTGGCAACCCTGTACCAGGATGGTCAGTGCCGTCAGCGGGCAGGGCATGGCCGCCGCGCTGGATCTGTTCACCAGCTTTCGTGATACGCTATCTGCCAGTGGCGCCTTGCAACGCAAACGCCTGACTCAGGCCAGCAACTGGATGTGGCAGCGATTGCGTGAGGGACTGATGGCCCGGTTTATGTCTGATCCAACGATTCAGAGACTGTTATCCGAACTGGAACCGCTGGTGTGTGCAGGCAGTCTCGATTCGGTCGAGGCCGCCGATCGGTTGCTGGCCGCTTTTTATCCGAAAGGGAAATGAAATCATGTGGGAGATTATTGCCAAGCTGGATCAGCTGCGTGACGAGGCCTGTCTCGGGGGAGGACAGCATCGGATCGATGCCCAGCATCGTCGCGGTAAGCTGACCGCCCGTGAACGCCTTGAGGCCCTGATGGACCCTGACTCTTTCGAAGAGCTGGATACGTTCGTCGAGCATCAGTGCACCGATTTCGGTATGGATAAGACGCATGTAGCTGGTGATGGTGTGGTCACCGGTTATGGCACTATTTACGGCCGACGTGCCTTTGTCTTTTCGCAGGATTTTACCGTATTCGGTGGATCGCTGAGCGAAACCAACGCCCGCAAGATCTGCAAGATCATGGATATGGCGGTTCGAGTGGGAGCTCCGGTCATTGGCATCAACGATTCGGGTGGCGCACGCATTCAGGAAGGGGTAGCTTCCCTGGCGGGCTATGCTGAGGTGTTTCAGCGCAACGTGCTGGCCTCGGGTGTCGTACCGCAGATTTCAGCCATCATGGGACCCTGTGCCGGAGGGGCGGTCTACTCGCCGGCCCTGACCGACTTTATCGCCATGGTCAAAGGCAGTTCCTACATGTTCTTGACCGGCCCGGATGTGGTCAAGACCGTCACCCATGAGGAGGTGACAGCTGAACAGCTAGGCGGCGCTGTGACCCATACCACCCGTTCGGGTGTAGCCGATTTTGCTTTTAGCAACGATCTGGTGTTGCTGAAACAGCTGCGACGCCTGTTCTCTTTCTTGCCCTCCAGCAATCGCGAGCCACCTCCTCGCATCGACATCGGCGACGATCCCAAGCGGCAGGATTTTTCCCTCGATTACCTTATTCCCAACGATCCCCAGCGTCCCTACGACATGAAGGAGCTGATTGACAAGGTGGTCGATGGCGGTGATTTCCTGGAAGTACAGGCCGATTATGCCAAGAATATCCTCATCGGGTTGGCCCGCATGGAGGGTTATACGGTCGGTATCGTGGCCAATCAGCCGATGGTGCTGGCTGGCTGTCTCGATATCGCCAGTTCCGTCAAGGCGGCGCGTTTTGTCCGGTTTTGCGACTGTTTCAATATTCCTTTGGTCACTTTTGTCGACGTGCCCGGTTTCCTGCCAGGCACACAGCAGGAGTTAGGGGGAATCATCAAACATGGTGCCAAGCTGTTGTTCGCCTTTGCTGAGGCTACCGTGCCCAAGGTGACGGTGATTACCCGCAAGGCTTATGGCGGCGCTTATGACGTCATGTCATCGAAACATCTGCGCGGTGACCTCAATTATGCTTGGCCGCATGCCGAGGTTGCCGTCATGGGCCCGAAGGGAGCGGCCGAGATCATCTTCCGCAACGAGATTCGCGACTCGGAAGATCCTACGGCCAAGTTGCAGCAGGTGACCGAGGCCTATGCCGCCAATTTTGCCAACCCTTTCATAGCAGCCCGTAAAGGCTTTATCGACGACGTCATCATGCCGCATGATACCCGCCGCCGCATCATCGGTGGCTTGCGCTCCATGGCGGGCAAAAAGCTGGAACTGCCCTGGAAAAAACACGACAACCTGCCTTTATGATCGGGACCCTGCCA